>CAIYSK010000187.1 GCA_903928835.1 uncultured cyanobacterium | reverse complement strand
GTGCTGGCCACCGGCCTGGTGGTGGATGACGCCATCGTGGTGAGCGAAGACATTGGCCGCCGGCTTGAACGGGGTACGCCCCCTCTCCAGGCGGCCCGCGAAGCCATGGCCGAACTCTCCGGTGCCGTGATCGCCACCTCGTTGGTGTTGGTGGTGGTGTTCATTCCGGTGCTAGGCCTGACAGGCAGCCTGGGCCGCCTGTATGCGCCGATCGCCATCACGATCAGCGCCTCGATCAGCTTTTCTGCCCTGAATGCCCTCAGCTTCACCCCCGTGGCCGCCAGCCGTTTGCTGGGGCCCAACCAGGCAGAACCGAAGTGGCTATCACGCTGGATTGATCCCCCAAGGCGGGCTCTGGAGGCCCTCGAGCAGCCCTACGGCCGTTGGCTCGATCGGGTGATGCAGCAGCGTCGGCGCGTAGTGGCCCTGCTGCTAGCTGGCCTGGTGCTCACCGCGATCGTGTTGCAGACCCGCCCCACCAGCTTCATTCCCCAGGAAGACAATGGCCAGCTGCGGGGGGTCGTGATCCTGGCCGATGGCCTGGGCATCCAAGAGACCCAGGCCGTATTGGATCAGGTACGCCAAACGGTGGCCAGCGAGCCCCTCATCACCCGGGCCAACTTCTACGCAGGCCGCTCCTTCGGTGACAGCAGCCCCAACAAAGGCACCTTCTACCTGCGCCTGGCACCGATCGAAACGCGCCATGGCGCAGAAGCCTCCACGGCGGCCGTGGGCGAGCGGCTGAATGCCAAGTTGCGCCGCAGCGTGCGGGGGGCCGTGGTGCAACTGAGTGAGGCCCCATCCGTACGGGGCTTTAGCTCAGAAGGGGGCCTGGAGCTTGAACTTCTCGACACCAGCAATGGCCAGATGACCCTCGAAGGCTTTGAGGCCGAAGCCCGCGCCTTCATTCGAGCCGCCACGGCCACCGGTCAATTTGATCGGGTCTCCACCCGCTTCACCGCCGGGGCCCCACAGATTCAGCTGGTTCCCAACCGGCTGCAGATGGCATCCCTGGGGGTGGATCTCAGCACGGTGATCGACACCCTGGGCGCGAGCTTTGGTTCGGATTACGTCAACGACAGCTTCGAGAGCGGCCAGGTGCGCAAGGTGATCGTGCAATTGGATGGTTCCGGCAGGCGAGACGCCGAAGACGTGCTCGATCTCAAGGTCAAAAACCGCGATGGCCTGCTGATCCCCCTGGCCGAATTGGTGGAGGTGGAACGGGGCAGCGGCCCCACCACGATCAACCACACCCGTTTGGACCGCGCCATCAGCATTCGGGCGATCCCCAAGCCAGGGGTGAGTAGCGGCCAGGCCATTGCCCTGCTCGAGCAGGTGCAAAGAGAGATGGGAAATGGCAGCACCGAGATCAGTTGGGCGGGCCTGGCCCGCGAAGAAGCCAAGTCCAGTGGCGGCAACCTCCGCGTCTTTGGCCTGGCCATCGTGGTGATGGTGCTGGTGCTCGCCGCCCTCTACGACAGCTTCCTCGATCCCTTTGTGATCCTGATCACGGTGCCGTTGGCCCTCCTGGGAGCTGGGCTGGGCCTGGCCGCCCGGGGCCTGGCCCTCGATGTTTACGGTCAGATGGGGCTGCTGGTGCTGGTGAGTCTGGCCGCGAAAAATGGCATCTTGATCGTTGAATTTGCCAACCAACGGCTGAAGGAGGGCCTCGCCCTCGACTTGGCGATCCGCCAGGCCGCCATCGCCCGTTTGCGCCCGATCCTGCTGACCGCGTTCTCCGCCTTGGCAGGGTTTGTCCCCCTGTTGTTTGCCAGTGGATTTGGTTCCGGCAGCCGGGTGAGCATTGGCACCGTGGTGTTCTTCGGCCTGCTGGTGGCCACGGGATTAAGCCTGTTTGTGGTGCCCGTGATCTATCGGATCGTGAAGAGCTGGGAGCTGGGCTGGATGCGCCGTTTAGCCCCACCCTGAACCTCTTTGGCTGGCCACTTACGCTGCAATAGAGCGATCTGGAACTTCGGATCCAGATCCACCAGGCTCAACGCAGTGGAATGGCCTTGAAGTTCTGGCGTCGAAGGCGACGGCGACCCCCATCCCGCCAGCTTCTGCGCCCCTGGCAGGCCCCCCTAGCCCTGGTGCTCTTGGTCAATGCGGCCGCCTTGGGTTACCGGCTAACCCAAGGGTGGGACTGGGGCGATTGCTACTGGATGGTGTTGATCACGCTCAGCACCCTGGGTTTTAGCGATCCCCATACCCAAATCCTCACCGGGGCAGGCCGCGCGGTCACAGCCCTCTCCTTGATGGGCGGCCTGGTGGTGGTGCAATTCACCATCCAGGCGATCCTGGGCCTCTCTGAATCCGGCTACTTTCGGCGCCTGCGCGAGCGCCGCTACCTCCGCTGGCTCTCCACCATGCAAAACCACGTGATCCTCTGCGGCTATGGCCGCATCGGCCGGGAGATCGGCGAACAACTGGCCCGGGAGGGGGTGCCCTTTCTGGTGGTGGAGATGGATCCAGAACGCCGCCAGGCGGCAGAGGAACGGGGCCTACCGGTGCTGATGGCAGACGCCACCCTCGACGAAACCCTCCTGGAAGCGGGCATTCACCGGTGCCGGTCCCTGGTGGCCGCCCTCTCCAGCAACGCCGCCAATTTGTATGTGGTGCTCAGCGCCCGCGGCCTCGCTCCCCAGTGCCGGCTGATCGCCCGATCCGATAGTGAAGAAGCCGAGCGAAAGTTGCGCCTTGCCGGCGCAGACCAGGTGGTGAGCCCCTATGTCAGTGGGGGCCGCACCATGGCGGCAACGGCCCTCCGCCCCTTGGCCGTCACCTTCATGGATCTGCTGGCGGGCTCGGATTGCGAAGTTGAGGAATTCCGGCTCAGCGACAACCGGCAAGACCTGGGCAACCTGGCTGGGGCCAGCCTCGCCGAGGTGCAATTGGGTCGCCGCACCGGCGCCATGGTGCTGGCGATCTTGCTGCCAACGACGGATGGGCCGAGCGATGGCCCTCGCAACCTGATCGCCAACCCCGGCAGCGACGTCTGCCTGGCCCCTGGTCAAATGCTGGTGGTGATGGGCAGCAAAGACCAGCTGGATCGGGTCAGCCAACTGCTGGGCCCGGCGCTGATTGGGGTCGACCCCATGGCTGGCTAGGGGGCGGGCACTTGGTTCAGCCAGCCCGAGCCGAACAGCTCGTGAAGCAGCCGGTTGGTGGAGGCCGCCAATCCCTGGACATCCTTGAGGGTGGGTGCCAGCAAAGGGTTGGTGGTTTTCATCAGCTCGGTCGCACTATCACCGGTGCGATCAATCGTTTTCAGGGTTGTCTTGAGCTGGGGGCCAATCCCATCCACCTCCCGATTGAGGGTGGTGGAGAGCTGGTGCACGCCGGCCATCGTGCGCCGGATGTCCCCGAGGGCACCCGGTAGATCCTTCTCTGCCACAGCGCCAATCTTGCTTAGGGCGCCTTGCAGCGCCACCTGGGTTTCCACCAACTGCTCCAGCAAGCTGGTGAAATCCACGGGCTGGGTATAGGGCAACCGCACTGCACCCTGCGTCAAGGGTGCCGATGGGGGTTGGGGATCGGCACTGATGGCAATGAAGTGGTCGCCCACAAAACCATCGATGCCCTGACTCGCCACACTCTTGGGCCCAATCAACCGTCTGTAGGGATTGAACACTTTCATCCGAACCCGCACGCTGGCATTGGGCTCCATCTCCAGCCCCACCACTTGACCCACGGGCAGGCCCGAGATGCGCACATCAATCCCCGTTCGCAAACCCGCAGCAGTTGGGGTCACCAACTGCACCTCTTGGGAGCGCTCGCCCCAGTGCTGTTCGCGGCCAAGACCCACAACCATGGCCAGGGAGAGGAAACCCGCGAAGCCGATAAAAGCCCAGTAGCCACGACGTTCTTCCATGGTGTCAAGCCAAACTGAAAGGATCCACAGCCACCAGCCAAACCAGCTTCAGCACCAGGATCACAACAATGCCGTGACTAAACAGTTCACTCACGATCACGCCCGGGGGAGCCTGGCGCAATAACCCCCGTTCGCATTGGCGCAGACACCAGGCGCAGACAATCGCAAAAAAGACACTGGCCCGAATCCAGGTGATTACCAGATCACCCACCTGGAGTCCGGAGAGCACATCACCCACCTCCCCCATCAAATCAGCCCTGGGGGTGAACATGGCTCCACTCACCAAAGCAGCCACCAGAAACAGGGTGAGGAGAAGGGGCGCCAGGATCGCCGCCGCGGGCACAGCCACGCGCCAGGCCCGCAGCCCCTGCTGCTGAACTTGCTCGAGCCAAAGGGGGCCCAACTGGACAAGGGCGAGCAACACAACCAACACCGGGCCAGCCACCTGCAACACCAGCAGGATCACTAGCTCACAGATCGTGCGACTGGCCATGCCCAAGGGGCCTGCCGCCACTTCGGCTAGGCCGGCCCCAGCGACAAAACCGGCCAGCAGCACCGGCGACCCACAACGGATGCCATCCCGCTCAACCGCACGAAGCACCCCCCGCCAACCGTGCTGATCCATCAACCCTTGGGACAACCTCCCTTAGGCAATCACCAACTCAACCGCGCTGCAACCGGGTCCAGGTTGCAGCTGAGAACAGATGGCCTTCCTCCAGGGCTAAGGCCACCACATCGTCGGCGCTATTGGCAGCGTCCACCTTGGTTTTGAGGCCGGCGTTGGCGCCAACTTTGACCATGAAGGCGTTCAACTGGGATTTCGACATGGAGCCACAGACTTGGTTCGTTCCATCCCTAGCCACAAAATTGGTCTTTGGCAGCACTCCCAAAAACCGCTTTGCGAAACCGAGCCCCCTATCGCCATGTTGGGCAGTAGGGTGGTGAGTGATTCAAAGATTTCTCTTTAGCGAGCTGACCACTTTCTCTTGGGCCATCGACGGATCGCTTCATAGTTTTCTCTGAGTAGTTTCTGAGTTCATGACCATTTACGTCGGCAATCTTTCCTTCGACGCCGAAGCGGAAGATGTGCAACACCTGTTCAGCCAATACGGCCAAGTGAGCAAGTGCAGCCTCCCCCTCGACCGCGACACCGGCCGCAAGCGTGGTTTCGCCTTCGTTGAGATGGCAAACGAGGCTGAAGAAGCCAAGGCAATTGAAGACCTCCAGGATGTGGAGTGGATGGGCCGCGCCATCCGGGTGAACAAAGCTGAGCCCCGCGGAGGCGGTGGTGGTGGCGGCGGCTACGGCGGCGGCGGCAACCGTGGTGGTGGCGGCGGCTACGGCGGCGGTGGCGGCGGCAACCGTGGTGGTGGCGGCGGCTACGGCGGTGGCGGCGGTGGCGGCGGCGGTCGTTACTGAGCCCAGTTCTGATGCCGGGGCTCAATGAGCCCCCAGCAAGCAATCTTTAACCGTCCCCCCAGGGGCGGTTTTTTAATGGGCGAAACCCAATGGGGCCCTAACTCGCCGCCCGGGCCAGCAGGGCCCGGCGGGAAGGAATGCGCAGATCGCTGGCCCAGCCCCACCATTGAAGAAGTCGGATAAAGCGATAGGTGGGATCTGGGAGCAGTTGCACATCCCCCTGGCGGAGGGTGAACCCCTGGCGCACGGACCCTTGAAAGGCGTGGTGCAGGTTGTGCCATCCCTCGCCCAGGGTGATCAAGGCCACCCAACCGTTGTTGCGGCTTGCATCCCCTGTGGCAAAGGGCTGGCTACCCGCCAGGTGGGCCACGGAATTCACACTCGCCACCCCGTGGTAGAGGAGCGTGGTACTCAGGCAAAAGGCCCCCAACCAGGGCCAGCCACCGATCTGCCACGAGAGCGCCGCCAAGGCGACCATGGGTACGAAATGGAGACGATCGATCGCGCGCAGCACCGGATCGGCCTCCACATCCGCAGGCAAGCTCTCGGGGAAGAAGCTGGAGGACAGCAGCCAACCGGCCTGGGAACGCCAAAACCCCCTCAGGCCCCCAGTCGGCGCCAGGGGGGTGTGGGGATCGGCATCCGTATCCACATGGCGGTGATGTTGCAGATGGTGGGCTTTCCACCAGCTCGGCCCCATTTGGCCCGCCGAGGCCGCCACCAGGGAACCAACCCAGGCCACCGGCTTAGGGGCCTTATAGCTGCCATGGGTAATGAGGCGGTGGTAGATCGCCGTGGTGGCAAGCATCCTGATGGCATAGAGCCCAAGGGCCCAAAGCGCCGCACCCAGGCCTAGGCCCGTGAAAACGAGGATCAGGCAGCCCAGGTGGCTGAGAATGATAAGCACGGGCCCACAGCTGTACAAAACCCGCCGATATCCAAGATGCAAATCTGCTCCGCCCAGCGTCACAAGTGAATCGCGACCCTAGGCAACGCACCATCACCTCTGATGTGAATCCGGTAGGGGATGCCGATCCGGTGAAGCGGTTCGAGCCGGTCATCAGGGCCCTGCTCAAGCCCGAGGCCTACCCCCATCCGGTGGCGGATCTGCAACTGCTCGAGACCCATCTCTCCTGGGTGATCCTCACGGGCCCCTACGCCTACAAGATCAAAAAACCGGTGGCGTTTGGGTTTGTGGATTTCTCCACCGAATCCCTGCGCGCCCAAGCCTGCCGCGAGGAACTGCGGCTCAACCGCCGGCTATCCCCCCAGCGCTACCTGGATCTGGTGGCGGTTGTTGGGCCCAGTCATGGTCCTGACCTGACCAAAGCTGTACGGATGGTGCAGTTCGATCAAAGCCAATTGTTGCCGGCGGTGCTGGAGCGGGGCGAACTCAGCGAGCCCCTGATCGCTGAGTTCGCCGGGCACTTGGCCCGCTTCCACAGTGATGCCGCCCAGGCACCGATGGACTCCCCCTGGGGCCGCCCGGCGGCGGTGATCCAGCCGGTGCAAGACAACCTCACCGCCCTGGCCAGCTGCACCGCCGAGGGCGCCCGACTGGGGCGATTGGGCCAATGGGTGGAGGAGCAGGGCCAGCGGCTCACTCCCTGGTTTGAACAGCGCCGCAAAGGCGGATTCATCCGCGAATGCCATGGGGATCTCCACCTGGGCAACATGCTGCTGGGCGTTGATGGCATCGAGGTGTTCGATGCCCTGGAATTCAGCCCAACCCTGCGCTGGATCGATCCGATCAGTGAGCTGGCCTTTCTGGGGATGGACATGGAGGTGCATGGCCAGCTGGAGCTCGGCAGCCAACTGCTCAACCGCTGGATCGAGGCCAGCGGGGACGCCGAAGGCCTGCGCGGCTGGGCCTGGTACAGCGTTTACCGGGCCCTCGTGCGGGCCAAGGTGACGTGGCTCAGAATTGGCCAAGGCGGCCTGAGCCCCGAAGCGAGCCAGCAGGGCCATCGCGATCTCCAGCTCTACCTGAACTTGGCGGAATCCTGGTGCCAGCCCCGGGCCAAAGGACTGGTGCTGATGCATGGGCTCTCGGGCAGTGGCAAGAGCACCGTGGCGGCTCGGCTCAGCGCGGCCACGGGGGCCATGGTGTTTCGCTCCGATGTGGAACGCAAACGCCTGTTTGGGCTCTGGGGCACCAAACCAACCCGCCAGCTCGAGGGGGAGCTCTACGGCCCAGAAGCCAGTGCATACCTCTATGAAACAGCGTTGCCCCAGCTGGTGAAACCGGCCCTGGCCGCCGGTCTCCCCGTGGTTCTGGATGCCTGCTTTCTGCGGCACAGCGAGCGGCAGCAGATGGCCGCCCTGGCTGAGAACCTGGGCGTGCCCATGCAAATCGTGGGTTGCCTGGCCCCAGAGCCGGTGCTGCGCCAACGGCTCCTGGCCCGAACGGCCGCGGGCACCGATCCCTCCGATGCCACCGTGGAGGTGATGGAACACCAGCGCACCTGGATCGAACCCCTAACCAGCGACGAGCAGGCCATCAGCCACTGGGTGGAGGTGCAAACCACCAAAGACAGCGAAAAAGGCCTTGCCCAGGCTGTCCTGGCCAGGTTTAGACCCTAGGCTCGCCGCCATGGCCCAGGCGATTCTCGACGTTGATTTGCTTGCCTTTGAACGGGGCAGCGAGGCCACCCGTCTGGCGGTGGTGGATGGGGTAAAACGCAGCTTGCAAACGGGCTTCGTGTATACCAGCAGCGACCTCTCGGCGGATCTACTCGATACGGCCTACGGCATGCTGCGCGAGTTTTTCGCCCTGGATCCAGCCAGCAAGCAGCGCTTTGTGGCCCCTGGGGCGGGTGGCCAAACTGGTTATACGGGCCTCCTGGTCGAAACCGCCGCCGGCAGCGACCATGCCGATTGGAAGGAGATGCTCAATTGGGGGGAGACCATCCCATCCCAGCACCCCCTCAGGCGCCATTACCCCTTGCTCTATCCAGAGCAGTTGCTCCCCGAAGACGTGGTTCCAGGTATTACCTCCGTGCTGGAGACGTTCCACACCGCCATCGCGGATCTCCAGCGCCGTTTCCTGCGGATCATCGCCCTGGGGATCGGTTGCGCCGAAAGCTTCTTCGATGAGATGACCAGCCAAGCCCCCATCCTCACCCGGGCCATCCGTTATCCACCCATGGCCCAGGCCCCTGCCAGCGGGCATGTCTGGGCGGAAGCCCATGGCGACATCAACCTGATCACCGCCTTGCCGCGGGCCACGGCTCCGGGGTTGCAGGTGCAGGTGGACGGCCAGTGGATGGATGCCCTTCCGCCCGAGGGCCAGGTGATCCTCAACACCGGCATCATGCTGGAGCGGCTCAGCAACGGCCTGATCCCCGTGGGCTGGCATCGTGTTGTGGCCCCAGCGGGCTTCCGGGCTGAACGCCTCAGCGTGGTGCAGTTCTGCCATCCGCGCCCCACCACCAGCCTGGCCCCCCTGCCCAGCTGCTGCACCCAGGCCAATCCCCAGCGCTATGGCGGGATCAGTGCGGCCGATGCCCTCGAGGAGGTGCTGTACGCCATCAACCTGCTGCAATCTCCTTAAAAAGCTTGCCGTCTCAACCCGGGGCAAAGGGATCTACACCCACCTGAATCAACATCAACACAGCTGGTTCAGGGCCCACGACTCCGGAAAGATGGCCTTGGCGGCCGTCGATGCAACGGCAATCCTGATCAGCACCAAAGGCGAGTTCACCAGGCCCCATCTCAATCCGTACGCCATCCATACTTTCAATAAAAAATCGGCCACTGATACAGACAATCCATTGGGGCACAGGGTTTTCGTGCCATTGGTACACCTGCCCAGGAAGCAAATACAAGAACAAAGTATTGGTCGCTCCCTCGCGGGCAGGGGAGGTCCAAATGTCTGGAATGTCCTTAATAAAAGACGTAAGGTTGAAATCCTCGAACCACTCCTGTTTTTGGTGGCTGACACCTGCACAATCGCGCCAAAGATGCCAAACAGGGAAGCCGGGTTTCGACTCAGATGCCATCAGCGTTAACCCACTGGTGAACCAGGATCCCGACGCAACGTTACCCGCTCAGGAGCAAAAACAAAGGTGAGGGGGGCCAGGCATTCCGCCTGACCATCCATGGCACTCACACCACCAGCCACAAAATCAATCAACCGCTGGGCTTCCGTGGTCTCCATGCCTCCGGCATGGACGATCACCGTTTTGAACTCGCGCACGTTGTGCACAATCCACTCCGCTTCTTCGAAGCGGCTGGGGTGAAACACCACCACCTCGGGGATCCGGTCGCCAAATGAGCTATGCATTCTGACAAGCTATGCACTCGACAGTGATTTTGGGACATCTGTAAATGAACCAAGGTGACGCATCCAGGGCCCAGTAGGGCTAAGAGCGCAACAGCTAGAAGCGGGACATTGCTTTGACCTTGGTCAGTTTTTCCGGATCTAGGCCAGCCAATTCATCGACTTGGAGGAGTCCCTCCTTGACCAAGCTTGCAAAGACAAACAAGATCCCATCTGAACGGAAATCAAAGCGCCCCTCAATCACATGGCGCTGGATGCTGAGAAAATCGTGCAGTTGCCAGACGGCATCGGCGCTGGTGAGGGCTTCAACCTGGGTGTGCACCGCGGCAATCAAGGCATCAATGGCGCGCTGATAGGCCAGGTCAAAGGCCGTCTTGGCGATGGCCTGTTCTGGTTCCGACCAACCGGAAAGCTTCATATCCATGGGGGGGACCCTACCTGGCAAAAATCAAGGGCGTGGGCGTGGGCCGGCTATCTCGATGGAGATGGTGATGAAGATGGCGATTGGATCGACGGGCCATCGGCAACTCGAACCAACACAACTGCGGATCCTCGTGGTGTTCCAGGTGGTAGCCAAAGTGGTAACAGGCCAATAGGGATAACCACTCTGGCCAATCCAGGCTGATGGCCTGGTGAAGGTTTGATGCTGGGGCCTGGTTGCGATGGGGCAGATAGGTGCCCACGAAAAACAGTTGCAACGAGCTCAGTAGCAACGGCAGGGTGCAAAAGAGCAGCACATTCGCCATCGGGGTTGCCAACCACCACCTGGCCCCCAGGGCCACCACGCCCCAACCAGCGAGCAGGGATGCAAATTGCCCATAGGAGAGGTAGCCGGTCATAAAGCGCGCATACCAGATCCACACCGGGGCTGAGCGGTTGCCATGAACATCGGGATCTTGATCGCCACCGGGGGACTGGTGGTGCAGGTGGTGGTTCTGGCGGCAGATGCCGTAGGGCAGGGCCGCGTAGAGCCCTAGGGCGATAGCCCCGATTCGGTGGTTGAGGGCTGGCCGGGAAGGCACCAACACCTGATGCATGGCGTCGTGGCCGATGATGAACAGGCCTGTGTGCAGGAACGTTCTCACCACAATGGCAACCAACACCAGGGCCGGATTCAGGCCAGCCAGATCCAAGCCAAGGCAGGCCACCAAACTCAGCAGCCAAGCCAAGCCGAGGCCACCGGCAAGGAGGATCCCAACAAGGTGGGTGGTGGCGAGGGTGGAGCCAGCGGGGGTTTGCCCTTCACCACCGACATCCATAGCGGCATCGATCACCTGGCGAATTTGAGCAACTCGGCTGGGGAAGCCAGCAGATCAATCGCCACGAAGTAGATCTTGCCTTCGGGATTGAGCAAAAAGCGCCAAGCCACATTCATGCCAACCCCGGCACCGAACCAGGGCGTTTGCACCTTGCCGGTCACCTTGATCTGGGTGTAATCGCCTTCGGTGGGTTCAGCGAAACCTCTCTCAGGCAGAAGCTTGAGGTTTTGGCAGTCTTCCCGGAAGAATCGCAGGATCGACTCGGTTCCCACAATTGGCTTTTGGAACGGGGGCTGCAAAGCGCCATCGGCTAAGAACAGCTCAATGAGATGGTCAAAATCGTTGGCGTTGAGCAGATCCATATAGCTGTTGACCGTAGGGTTGATTACACCCTCGATAAACACCTTCTTGCGCAAACTTTCGGGGGTAGGCGCAACTACAGGCTCCTGCACCCGTTGCCCCTCACCCTTGGCGGGGTCATAGCCCATGTCCACCACGAAGTTGCGCAGCAGGGTGATCTGCTGGCCCTGTTCCACTGCCTTGAGGGAGCTCAGCACCGATGAGGCGTTGGCGGAGAGCTGGTAGCCCTCGGGGATCGGAGCCACCAAGCCCGCAGCCATCCACTGGCCGAGCTGATACCAGAAACCCAGCTTGATATTCACCGACCAGCTGGCATAGGTCCTGCCGATCTCCGTGTCGCTGCTGTTGGCCAGCTCGCACATCACGTGGCTCTGCTGAGCAAAGCCCATCGCCTTGATCTGGTTCAGTACGTACTCAGCGAACTGCATCCGGGCGGCACCCGGGGCCGCGATCGTGATGGTGGAACCCATCTCGACATAGGCGTACCAGATCAAAGCCAGCTGATCTTCAGCGCTGAGAAGGCGGAATCTGGCCGTGATGGCGGGGACCACATCGGCCGAGAGGGTGTCCGGAAAAATCTGGGTGGCTTTCTCGAGCGTGAACATCGGGCGGACTCTTTTGTTAAGGAGTTTGTAGGATCCTAGGGCAAGACGGGAAGGGCGAAACCCTCACATGATTTAATGCCGCCCCACTCAGGCCGGTAGGGAGCGCCCCCGCCAGGTCCAGCCGCGGCCGGTGAGGGTCTTGACCACCGACACCGGCGCGATGGCACCAATTACCAAGGCCCCAGCCCAGGCCAGCCACCACCAATCCAGGGGCAGGCGAAAACGGCGGCGACTCCAGAGACGGATGGCGAATTGCAGGCCTATGCCACCCAACCCAACGGCCAGGGGAGCCCAGGCAAGGAGTGGGGCCGCATGGGACACGGTCGCTACAGACGGCGTTGGCAGCTGAATAACAGCCAACAGCAGTCCCACGGGCAGCAACAGCCAGGGAACGGCAAACAACTGCACAACCAAGCCCCCAGCTCCGAGGGCTTTGATCACATTGCGATCCAGGCCCAAAAACCAGTTCTTGCTCCAGCCCTCCCACAGGGCCTGGAAGGTGGGATACATCTGCAAGCTGAGCTGATCGAGGGCCAGCAGGTAGCGCAAGCGCAGGCCCCGCCCCTTGATCGCCCGGGCGAGGGCCAGGTCTTCCACCACCTCGGCCGCCACGGCGCCATGGCCGCCCACCGCCAGGTAACTGCTGCGGCGAAACAACATGAACGGCCCCGCCGCAAAAGCCAAGGGATCGGCGGGATCATTGGCCCGCTTGATCGGGAAGCCCAGCCCCAGCAAGCTGGCGATGATCGGCTGCACGAGCCATTCGGCCAAACAGCTACAGCTCAGGCGGGGGGCCAGGCTGAGCAAATCGGCGCCCTGGCGGCTGGCGTCGACCAGGGCCAGCCGCAGGGCCCCAGGCTCCAGCCGCACATCGGCATCGAGGAAGAGCAGCCAATCGCTCCCCCCGGCCTGATCCAGCCAAAGGTTGGCCTGGTGACAGGCCCAGTTTTTTCCCACCCAACGCTCTCCCTCGGGCCGGGGGCCTGCAGGCAGGAGCGCCGAGGCCACGGAACCAGCAGCCAGGGCAGCCTCGGCCAAGCCAGCGGTTTGATCG
>CAIYSK010000186.1 GCA_903928835.1 uncultured cyanobacterium | reverse complement strand
TTGTGGCCGAGCTGACGGGCCTCTTCCAGGGACAACTCCAGAACCCGTTTGGCGCGGGGCGTAAACGGGATTTCCACGGCCACGAAGCCCGAGCCCCGGCCGATGATTTTTTCCACCTCAACCCGGGCATCCTTGAGGTTCACCCCCATCGATTTGAGCACCTTTGCTGCCACGCCAGTGCCCTCCCCGATGAGGCCCAGCAGGATTTGCTCGGTGCCCACAAAGTTGTGACCAAGGCGGCGGGCCTCCTCTTGGGCCAGCATGATCACCTTGATGGCCTTCTCGGTAAACCGCTCGAACATGGGCCGGGGCCTGGTGCAAGTGACTACAAGCTATCAGGGTTGGTGGGTCTGGTGTGGTTTGCGGCCCTGGGTCAGCAAATCAGCAGTATTTGCAAGCCCTTTGTCGTTTTTTGTTGTTAATACAACGGATGTATTTATCCAGTTAAAGCAGTAACAAAAGACGGTTATCCACACCCCTGCTGCGCATCATTAAGGGGGGATAGCCTCAGCCATTGGATCAGGGCATCGTCGCCATTGCGGTAGTAACGGCGACGAATGCCTGCATCGCGAAATCCCAGGCTCCGATAGAGGGCCATGGCGGCGGTGTTGGAGGTGGCCACTTCCAGGGTGGCCCGCTCGGCCCCAAGGCGGTGGCCATGGCTGAGCAGGGCTTGCAGCACCTGGCGCCCTAGACCCTGGCGGCGCTGCAGGGGATCCACAGCCACCACGGTGATATGGAGTTCGTCGACCACCAGCCAGCCACTGGCCATGGCGACCAGGTCGTCTTCGCTCCAAAGGCCGATGCCCGGTCGGCGTTCTTCAGCCAGCTCGCGGTGCCATTGCTCCCCGTTCCAGAGGCCACCGAGGCTGCGTTGGTCCAGGTCTTGGCAGGCCTGGAGGTGGTTGGTCTCCAGGGGGAAGCAGGCCAGCTTTTGGAGCTGTTCACCTGTCACAGCAAGCTGCCAGCGGCGTTCTTACCATTCATAGTCCCCCAGTTGTTTTGCCCGCCGCCATGGTGATCTCCAGTGAGTTCGAACAGGGCGAAGCCGGCGTTCTTGATGGGGCAGCCGCGCCTGCCCAGCGTCTGTTTGAGCCCCATCGGGATGCCAGCAGTCCCAATCGCAACCTGGCTCCCATCACCGCCGAGCTCGATGCCGATGGTCGGCTCCAGGTGGGCGGTTGTGGGTTGAGCTACCTGGCCCGCACCTATGGCACCCCGCTGTATGTGCTTGATGAGGCGAGTCTGCGGGGTACTTGCCGGGCCTACCGGGAGGCATTGGCGGCCCACTACCCCGGCGAGGCCCTCGCCCTCTATGCCTCGAAGGCCAACAGCTCCCTGGCAATTTCTGCCCTGGTTGCTTCAGAAGGCCTGGGCCTGGATGCGGTGTCGTCCGGAGAGCTCCTCACGGCCCTCGAGGGCGGCATGCCCGCCGATCGGATCGTGTTCCACGGCAATAACAAATCCCGCCAGGAGTTGGCCCTCGCCGTGGAGCGGGGCGTCACCGTGGTGGCGGATAACTGGCGCGATCTAGAGCTTTTGGCCGAATTGGCGCCTGGCCTGGAAGCGCCCGTGGAGCTGATGCTCCGTTTTACCCCTGGGATCGAGTGCCACACCCACGAGTACATCCGCACAGGGCACCTGGATAGCAAATTTGGCTTTGACCCCGACCAGCTCGAACCGGTGTTGCGGCACTTGGTCGGCTGCAGCTGGGCGCGCCTCACCGGGCTCCACGCCCATATCGGCTCCCAGATCTTCGAACTCCAACCCCACCGCGATTTGGCTGGGGTGCTTGCCGATGCCATGGCCCTGGCCCGATCCATGGGCCACCCGGTGGCCGACCTCAACGTGGGCGGCGGCCTCGGGATTCGCTACGTGGCCAGCGACGATCCCCCGTCGATTCAGGAGTGGGTCCAAACCGTGGGCGAAGCGGTGGCCACGGCTTGCCAGCAGCGGGGGTTGGCCCTGCCGCGCCTGCTCTGCGAGCCCGGTCGATCCCTGGTCGCCACCGCCGGTGTCACGGTTTACGAGGTGGGAAGTCGCAAGGAGATCCCGGGCATCCGCACCTACCTGTCGGTGGACGGGGGCATGAGTGATAACCCCAGGCCCATTACCTACCAATCCCAATACACGGCCCTCTTGGCCGATCGGCCGCTGGCGGAGGCCACGGAAACCGTGACCGTGGCCGGCAAACATTGCGAGTCGGGGGATGTGCTGCTCAAGGACGTGGCCCTGCCGGCGGCCACCAGCGGTGACCATCTCGTAGTGCTGGCCACCGGGGCCTACAACGCCTCCATGAGCTCCAACTACAACCGCATCCCAAGGCCAGCGGCCGTACTGGTGAACGGGGGAGTTGCCGACCTGGTGCAACGCCGGGAACAGCCGGAAGAGCTACTGCGCTACGACGTTTTGCCCTCCCGGCTCACAACGGTAAGTTGATCGAAAGGCATGGGTGCACCGGTGAGCGCGCTGCAGATCAACCCCCTGCAGCTCATCGACATTCGACTGCTGCTCGACTTGGTGTGTGCCACCGGCCTTGGGGTCTTGGTCCTCGGTCGGGTAACCGAGGCCCGCACCCTCTGGTTGCTGCGCGGCTATTTGCTGCTCGTGGCGATGGCCTGGTTCGTCCAGCGCTACGCCAACCTGCCGCTCACGTCCAAGCTTGTCGACGCGCTTGTCCTGGCCTGCAGTTTGGCGCTGGCGATCCTCTGGCAAGGGGAATTGCGCCGTTTGATGGAATTGCTGGGCACAGGCCGGATTGGCGTTCTTTTTGGCAACCGCAAGCGCGACCAATTGGCCTCGGGCTCGGTGGCGGTGCTCAGTGAAGCTGCTGGTCGCCTCTCCCAATCCCGCCGCGGGGGCCTGATCGTGGTGGACCTGGGCAGTGACCTGCGGCCGGAGGATTTTCTCAATCCGGGGATTTCCCTGGACGCCCAGCTCTCGGTGGACCTGCTGCTCAATCTGTTTGCAGCCGATACCCCCCTCCATGACGGGGCCGTGCTGGTCAAGGCCAACCGGATCGTGGCGGCGGGGGTGATCTTGCCCCTGTCTCGGCAGGGTTTGAACCGCTATGGAACCAGGCATCTGGCCGCCCTAGGCCTGACCGAACGCTTTGACCAATGCCTGGCAATTGTGGTGTCCGAGGAAACGGGCACCCTGTCGTTGGCCTCCCAGGGAAAGCTCGAACGACCGATTACGAGTAGTCGTCTGCACGATTTGCTGAACCAGGCCCTGGCCATGCCAGCAGGGCGTAGCGTGGCCAAAGACCCGCTGGAACGTCGCGGATGAGTCGCGTGCTGGCGACCACTCCTGTTGTGGGCCCCAGGGCCTTGCCTGAGGGGCTAGATCCCTCGCGCCTGCCGCGGCACATTGCCGTGATCATGGATGGCAATGGCCGTTGGGCCAAGGGCCGCACCCTGCCGCGGGTGATGGGCCACCGGGAAGGGGTCGAAGCCCTCAAGCGCATGTTGCGGCTTTGCAGTGATTGGGGGGTGGAAGCCCTGACGGCCTATGCCTTCTCCACCGAAAACTGGAACCGGCCCGGCGAGGAGGTGAGTTTTTTGATGACCCTGTTTGAACGGGTCCTGGCCCGGGAGCTTGAAGCCCTCGAAAAGGAGCAGGTTCGGATCCGCTTCCTGGGCGATCTTGGACCATTGCCCACGGGCTTGCAGCAGCTGATTGCCGATGCCACGGCCCGTACAGCGGCCAACACCGGCATCCACTTCAACGTCTGCACTAACTACGGCAGCCGGGCGGAATTGGTGCGGGCGGCCA
>CAIYSK010000185.1 GCA_903928835.1 uncultured cyanobacterium | reverse complement strand
TGCGGGGACGACTTGGCCAGGGGCAGCTCGATGCCCAAGTGGGCGCGCTCGAGGGCTTCGGCAATGGCGCTTCGTCGGGCCGGTTCGGCCACGAGCTCCGTGAGTTGGCGGCAGCTCACCACCAAGCTGGCGATGGCGGCCTGGGTGTAGGCAGGTTCTTTCTGCTCGGTGAGCTCCGTGAGGAGCCCGATCAGGGCAGCCTCGACCCGGATGGGTAGCCAATCCGGCACGGGCTGCTGCAGTTGGGCCAGCCGCAGCAGGAGCGCCACCGCCCGTTGTTTGCAGCTCCGATCCGGTTGCTCGAGCAGGGCCAGGGCACCGCGGCGCACCAGGCCCTCTTCCACAACGGCAAACCAGCTGGGTAGGGGTTGGCCCAGGGCCTGGATCTGCTCAATCAGATCGCAGGCGAGACCATGCAGGCGGGCCACCTCGTGGCCGGAGCTTGGGGGCGTCCACTGGCCATGGGTGAGCACCTGATCCAACCTCGCCAGCACTTGCACCAGCCCCTCGGCCAAGGTCGGGACCAGGGCTTGGGCGGCCTTGGGCTTGAGCTCCTGCAGCTGGTGGTGGTGCTCCAGCGCTGCACACCAGTTGACCTCGGCGGCGTCCCAGCCTCCGTGCTCCAGGTGCTGGCAGGCCACCAGGGGTTCTAGCCCGCAAAGGGACGCCAAAAGGGCGGCGCGAACATCGCCATCCGCTTCACCATCCCCACCGCTATCCCCATAGCTATTGCCTTTGCCATCGTCGAGCTGGCTGAGCAGATAGCGCCACAGCACCAACCGGGACGGTTCGCTGAGGGGTATCTCCCAAATGGTCTCCAGGGGCAGCCAGATCCCCAGTCCTGAGGCCGGGCCATCCGCTTGCTTGCGCAGCACGTCCTGTTTGCGCAGCACTTCAACGGCCTTCATTTCGCGCTCCTGCATCTCGGAGCCCTATCCCGTGGGGCATCAATAGTTTGTGGACATCGTTCCCCGATGAAGGCCCTATTCCGTGCCGACCAGCCTGCCGTTGGCGATTGCCCCCCATGGGCGGGGAACCTGGGCTGGCCGGCTCGATGACTTGATGGATGGCGGCCAACTGAGTGGTTGGGCCTGTTCAGTTGCTCCATCCGATGCTCGATCCGATGCGCCTCCCGATCGGCAGGCGCCAGCCCAGGTGCGCCTGGTGGTGGAGGACCTGCTCCCCCCAGCCCAGAGCTGGCCGATGGCGGAGGTGGTGGCAAACCGATATAGGCCTGAGCTGGAGGTTGAGGGACGTTCACCCCAGTGCGGTTTCCTGGTGGAGGGGTCCTTGCCCTTGCCCCTGCCGGTGCGGGGTACGGGCAGTGTCTTGCGGGCCTTTGTGCTGACCCCCGATGGGGAGGTGGAGCTCAGTGGTAGCCCCCAGCGGCTTAATCCCCAGCGCTATCGCCAGCTCGAGGCCCTGGGGCGCCAGGGCGCAGCCAGTGCTGGTGGGGTTGGAGGTGTCGGTGGCACTGGAGCCGCAGGGGGCCTCCATCCCCTCGAAGGGCCCTGGGTTCACGGCTGGGGACTGCCGGATCAGCAGTTGTCTCTGCTGATCGACGGCACGATCAGGGAGCGGTTGCAGTGCGATAGCCAGGGCCGCTTCCATCTGGCCCTTCCCGCCCAGGTTTGTGATGGAGCCCCCCACCATCTCGAGCTTCTCGATGGTGGGGGGCTCAGCCTCGATGCCCGCCTTGAGCTGGCCCCGTTTGAGCTCACCCCCTGGCCCGCCCTGCTGGAGCACGGACACCCTCCCTTCCCAGACCAGCTCAATCCCCTGGTCCGGGAGCAGTATCGAAGCCTGACGACTTGGTTGCATTGGGCTGAGGCAGCCGGGGCTCCCCTCTCCCTAGAGCTGCCCCGGCTGCACCATCTGCTTGCGGCAGCGGGGGCAGACGCGCCGCCTAGCAGTCCGTTGGGAGTGCCCCTGGCCTTGCCGACCAGCGAGGAGCCCCGGGTCTCGGTTGTCATTCCGGCCCACAACCACTACGGGGTGACCCGCCGCTGCCTGCTGGCCCTGGCCTATGCCCCAACCCGCGTGCCCTTTGAGGTGATCGTGGTGGACGACGGCTCAAGCGATGGCACCACGGAGGCCCTCGCCCGGGATGTGGAGGGGTTCCGGCTGGTGTGCCATGGCCAGGCCACGGGCTTTAACCAGGCCTGTCACAGCGGTGTGGGCTTGGCCCGCGGGGAGTACGTGGTGCTGCTCAATAACGACACCCAGCCCTGTTGCCTGTGGTTGGAGGAACTGCTCGAGCCCTTTCACCGCTGGCCGGCTACGGGACTCGTGGGCGCCCAGCTGATCTTTCCCAATGGCCGCCTGCAGGAATCGGGAGGGATTGTCTGGGGCGGGGGCCAGCCCTGGAATTACGGCCGCGGCGGCAACCCCTATGACCCGAAAGTGAGCTATACCCGCCAGGTTGACTACGTCAGCGGAGCAGCCCTGGCCATGCCCCTGGCCCTGTGGCACCAGGTGGGGGGCTTTAGTGCCGAATTTGCTCCGGCCTACTTCGAAGACACCGATTTGGCCTTCAAGGTGAGGGCGATGGGTCTGGAGGTGCGTTGTGCCCCCCTGGCCCGGGTTGTCCACCATGAGGGCACCACCTCCGGCGTTGACACCACGGACGCCCAAAGCGTCAAACGCTTGCAACTGGACCATGCCCCCCTGTTTCGAGACAAGTGGCGCCACGCCCTGCTGCCCTCGGGAGAACCCTCCAGGGAGGAGGCAGAACGGCTGAAAGATCGCGGCATCATCGGCCGGGCCTTGGTGCTGGACCATGCGCCTCCCCAGCCGGATCGGGATGCGGGCAGCCAGGCCGCACTCAACGAGATGGGATTGCTCCAGAGCCTGGGTTGGAAGGTCACCTTTTTGCCGGCCAACCTGGCCTGGTTGGGGGCCTATAGCGAAGAGCTCCAGCGCAGCGGCATTGAGTCGATCCATGCGCCCTTTGTGCTGTCGGTGGAGCAGTTCCTGCGGGCACGGGGGCGGGAATTTGAGTTGATCTACATCACCCGCTACACCACCGTTCGTGATCACATTGCCGCCATTAAGGAGCAGGCCCCCAAGGCGAAGTTGCTGTTCTGCAATGCCGATCTCCACTACCTCCGGGAGCTGCGTCAGGCGCTGGTGGCGGGGCTGGAAGGAGAGGCCCGCGGGCGGGCCCTGGAGGCGGTGGCTTCGACCCGCCGGGACGAACTGGAGGCGATGGCCCAAGTCGATCTCACCCTCAGCTACAGCGCCTTGGAGCGGAGCCTGATCGAAACCGAAAGCCTCGGCCGATCGGCCACATCCCCCTGCCCATGGGTCGTGGAGACGGTGCAAGAAGCCGCCCCCCTGGCAGGGCGCGAAGGCCTGGCCTTCTTGGGTAGCTACCGGCATCCCCCCAACGTCGATGCGGTTGAGGCGTTCTTGGTGGATGTTTGGCCGCTGGTGCACCGCCGCCATCCCGCCCTGGTGTTGCATCTCTATGGCAGTGGTCTTAACCCGGAGCAGGCCCAGGCCTGGGCTGACCACGCCGGGGTGCGGGTGGAGGGATGGGTGGCGGATACCGCACCGATTTACGACAACCACCGGGTGTTCATCGCCCCCCTTCGCTGCGGTGCTGGCCTCAAGGGCAAGGTTGTCGAAGCCCTCGCCCGGGGGATCCCCCAGGTGCTCAGCCCGGTGGCTGCCGAGGGCACGGAGCTCCGCCATGGCGACGAGGTGTTGATCGCCGAAACCCCGGCCGAATGGCTCGAGCAGCTCTCAGCCCTGCTGGATAGCGACGACCTCTGGCAGCAGATGAGCCTGGCTGCCCTGGCCCATGGCCGCAGCCGCTATGGCCGCGAGCGCGGCTTGGCCCTGATGGCCCGTGCCCTGCGCCAGGTGGGCTTACCCGTGCGGGGGGAAGTCTGATGGCCCAACCCACCCTGTCTGGAGTCGCCCCTGATCGGGCCATTGCCCTTGCCCCTGGTAAGCCGCTGCTGTCGGTGGAGGAGGCCAACCGGCTGATCCTGCGCCATGGCCTGAACCGGGAGTTGGCCCGGGCCCAGGTCCAGGAGGCCGTGGCGGCGGTGGTGCCCCTGGCGCCGGAGGAGGAGGAGGCCCTGGCCTCGGCCCTGATGGAGAGCGAAGCGGGAAATTCACCGGCTGGGCGGCAGGCCTGGTTGGCCGCCCGGGGCTGGGGGCCTGAGGATGTGCTGGCCATCGCCAGCCTGGCCGAGCGGCTGCGGCGCTGGAGCACGTGGCGGTTCGATGAGGAGGTGGAGATCCGCTTTCTGGATCGCAAGGATGATTTGGATCGGGTGGTGTATTCCCTGCTGCGGGTGAGCGACCGGGCGCTCGCTGAAGAGCTGTACCTGCGGGTACGGGAGGAGGGGGCCAGCTTTCGCTCCCTTGCTGAGCAGTTCAGTGAGGGGCCCGAGACAGAAACCGGCGGTCTCATCGGCCCGATTGCGCTGACGGCGGCCCACCCCGAGCTGGTCAAGCGGCTGCGGGTGGGACGGGAAGGACAGATCTGGCCCACCTTTGCCATTGGTGATGTCTGGCTGGTGGTGCGCTTGGAGAGGCTCCTGCCGGCCCAATTGGATGCCCCAACCCGGGCCCAGATGCTGCATGAACTGTTTGAGCGTTGGCTGGGCGAGCAGGTGGAGGTGCTCCTTCAAGGCGGTGAGCCCGATCCGGTTCCCGTGCCTGGGGAGGCCCTGGTGCCATGAGCAGTTCCGCCCTACGGCCACCAACGGTTGGAGCTGCTGGCCAGTTGCTGCGCAGCTATCGCCCCTTTGATTGCCTGAGCCTTGATCAGGCGGCGGCCCTGGAGTTGGCGTTGGAGTTGCGCACCTACCGGCTGGGCCAGACCGTGCTGCGCCCCGACGTGCTCCCGGATGCGGTGTTGTTCGTGTTGAGCGGCAGCCTGCGGTCCCTGGCGGAGGACCCCCTCGATGGCGAACTGCACACGGTGGAAACCCTCCAGCAGGGGGATAGCTGTGGTTGGAGCAGCCTGCTCCGCCACGACCCCTGTGAGCATCTGCGGGCTTCCACCGAGGCGGAGGTGTTGGCGCTGGCTGCCGGGGTTTGGAGCCATGGGCTCGAGGAGAACGGCGCCTTGCAGGAGTGGTACGCCAACCACGGCTCAGCGGCGGAGTTGCACCACGTGTTGGAGGCGGTTAGCCGGGAGCAGGCCAGTCCGATGTTGACCCAGCACGACTGGTCGACCTTGTTGCGGCAGGCCACGGTGCGCAGCTTGCCGCCCAAGGGCCAAGCCCCCGACTTGTCCGCTGATTGCGATTGGTTCTTTAGTAGCGGAGGCGTGCTGGGCCAGCCTTGGCTCCAGGGCCAGGGCGCGGACGCGCCGGAGTCCGGCGGTCCCTGGGTGCGCTGGATTGGGCTACCACTCCACGGTGGTCAAGCTCCCCCGGCCATGCCGACCGGGGCCGAGACCTTGGTGATTGGGCGCGCCCCTGGGGCCTTGGCGGCCAGTCCCATCCAGGGGGCCGTTGACGGGGGTGGGGCCTATGCCCTGTCCCCAGAGCCTCCCCCCCCGACTCCCACCATGCCCGGGGAGCTCTCCCTGCGCCGGGCCAGTGGATCGAAGGAGATCCCCATGGCGATCTGCACCACGTTGGCTAACTATTTCGATGTGCCGATCAACCGTGACGCCTTGGGGGATCGGGTGATGGCCATGTTGCAGCGCCAGGACCATCTGAACCTGGTGAACCTGGGCGAGCTTCTCGATGCCTTGGGGCTGCGGGTGATGTTGGCGCCCTTGCCGATGGACCGGCTGGTGCGGGTCCCGGTGCCGGCGGTGCTGGAGCGCGACGGTCAGTTCGCGATCCTCGAGGGGGTAGATCCCGATGGTCGCCTGCGGCTGCTGGAGCCCGAACTGGGACCAATCTTTGTGCCCGCAGCCGAGCTAGCCCAAGCCCTGGGCGGCAAGGTGCCGTTGCTGTTGCTCCAGCGAAAGGATGACGCCAAACAGCAGCGCTTCAGTTGGGCCTGGTATGGCCCCTTCCTGAAGGAGCACCGGCGCTCCCTGGTGGAAGTGCTGGCCCTCTCCACGGTGATCAATCTGCTCAACCTGGTGACGCCCCTTGGGCTGCAGCAGTTGATCGACCAGGTGGTGCACCAAGACAACCTCAATGCCCTGGTGAGCATTTCCTCGGTCCTGCTCTTGGCCGCTGTGGTTCGGGGGGTCTTGAAGACCCTGCGCGGCTACATCTTTACGGATACCGCCAACCGCATCGACCAGGCCACCAAGTCAACGATTCTGGATCAGTTGGTGCGGCTTCCCCAAGGGTTTTTCGATAGCCGCCCGGTGGGCCAGGTGATCCATTACTTCCACCAGCTGGATCGGCTGCGGGAATTCCTGGTG
>CAIYSK010000184.1 GCA_903928835.1 uncultured cyanobacterium | reverse complement strand
TGCCCGTTTTCGCTGCCCTCCAGGAGCTGGGTAGTGGGATTCCGGTGCTGCTCACCACGGTGACCCGCAGCTCCGCTCGCCTGGCGCCATCGGTGTTGCCTGCTGGGGTGATCCACCAATACGTGCCAATCGACCATTGGCTGTGTTGGCTGCCGTTTCGGCTGCATTGGCGGCCGAGTGTGGGGGTTTTAGCGGAAGCGGAGTTATGGCCTGAGATCGTCCATGCCATGCCGCGGTTGCAGCTGATCAATGCCCGCATGAGTGCGGGCTCCTTTCGCAACCACCAACGGCTGGGCTGGTTCGCCGCTTGGGTGATTGGCCGCTGTGAGCGCTGCTTTGCCCAATCGGAGCAGGATGCTGAGCGCTTTCGCCGGCTGGGGGCCCAGGCCGTGGTGGCGGCGGGTTCCACCAAGCGGGATGCGGCCCCCCTGGCGGTGAGCCCCCCCATCGTGGAGCGGTTGGGCCAGGTTTTTGGTCAGCGGGCCGTGGTGCTTTTGGCCAGTAGCCATGCCGGTGAAGAAGAGCAGTGGATCGAGGCCTGGTTGGCTGGTTCGCCGGGACGCCAGGGGCCAGGCGAGCTTGCGTTATTGATTGCTCCGCGCCATCCCCAGCGCTCGGCCCAGGTGTTGGAGCTCGCCCGGGCGGCCTTTTCCCGCCAGAAAGCCAACCCGTTGCCCAGGGCAGCACTATGGACTGAGCTTGTGGCCAGCGATCAGCGGGTCTCCTGCGACCTGGTGGTGGCTGATTGCATCGGCGCCATGGGCTCCTGGATTGGCGCGGCGTCAGTGGTGGTGATGGGGGGGAGTTTTTATCCCAATGGCCGACCCCATGGCGGCCAAAATCCCCTAGAGCCGGCGGCTTTGGCTAAGCCAGTGGTCTGCGGCCCCGACATGGCCAACTTCTCCGATGTCACCGCAGCCCTGGCTGAAGCGGGTGTTTTGCACCAGTACCCCACGGCCATCCAAGCCTTCGATGGGGTGCTGCGCTTGCTTGAAACCCACAGGGAAACCCAGAGGGAAGGTCAACCCATGGGCGTCCCAGTTGGTGTAGCCCTGGAAGGCCCGTCCCGCCAGATCGCCATTGGGCTGATCGAGGCCCTCGCCGGTGGGGCTCAGTCTCTGGAGCATTCGGATCGTTAGTGCCATGCCCCGCGACGCCCCCAGCTTTTGGTATCAATCCAGCCTTAGCGGCCTGGCCAGGGTGTTGTTGCCGTTGTCTTGGCTCTATGGGGCTGGGGTTTGGTTGCACCGATCGGCGACGCGGCCCATGCAGTTGCCGGTGCCGGTGATCTCCATCGGCAACATCACCCTGGGGGGAACAGGCAAAACCCCTGTGGTGATGGGCCTGGCCCGGGCCTTGCAGCAGCGGGGCTATGCAGTGGCTGTCCTGTTGCGGGGCTATGGCACCAAGCGGCGGGAACCCATGCGGGTGACGCCAGAGGCAAGCTATGCCGAGGTGGGGGATGAGGCGCTGGAGTACGCCCACCAGCTCGAGCAGGTGCAGATTTGGGTGGGATCCAATCGGCGCCTGGGTGCTCGCCTGGCGATTGACCAGGGCGCCACGCTCCTGTTGCTCGACGATGGCCTCCAGCACTGGCCGCTGGCGAGGGATCTGGATGTCACGCTGCTGGATGCCCAGCACGGGCTGGGCAATGGTCAGGTGTTTCCTGCCGGACCGTTGCGGGAGCCGGCCAGCCAATTGGGCAGGGCCGATCTTCTGGTTCTCACGGGAACGGGCACGGGTGCTGGGGGCGCAGGCCCATTGCCTTGGCCCAGTCAGCTGCCTTGGCCCAGCCAGAAGCCCTGCTGCAGCTTGCGCTTTCAGCTCGATGTACCCCATGGACTGCTGGGAAGGTCGTTGGTGGCCTTCTGCGGTATTGGCTTGCCGCAGAAGTTTTTCCAGGCCCTGAGCTCCCTAGGCCTGCGGGTGATTGCCCAGAAAAGCTTCCCCGATCACCATCCCTATGCTGAGGCCGAG
>CAIYSK010000183.1 GCA_903928835.1 uncultured cyanobacterium | reverse complement strand
CCTGGCGCCCTGGATCGAGGGGATCGCGCAGGGGCAAGGGCTGGAGCGGGCAGTCCAAGCCCTCGCCAATGGCGGCCAGCAACCCCGGGGCCTCGCTGGCAGTGAGGGCGCGCCGGGCCGCTTGGCCCTGGGGCCAGCGCACGATGGGGGTTCCATCGGTTCCGGTGATCAGCCGCAGGGCCCAGCGGGGATTGACTTCGCCGTCGTAGCGCTTGCCCGGGCAATAGATCAGCGTGCTGCCGGGCCAGACCCGTTGCTCCAGCTCCCGGCCAAGGGCTTTGGCATAGCGCAATTTGGTGGGGCCATCGGCCGCCACGCTCCACTCGGCCCCCTCTGGCTTCACGGGCACGTAGGTGGGTTCGCCGCCAAAGGTGAGGCGGATGCCGGCTTTGGCGAGCTGTTGCTCCAGCAGGGCGGCCGTGGTTTGGTTGATGGAGCTGGTCATGGCTGGTTAGCTCCCAGGGATGAGCTGGTGGCTGGTGGCGCTGAGCACCTCGGCTTCGATGCTCCACGCGAACGTGCTTTCCACCCCTGGTGGCCCAGAGAAGCTGCCAGTGATGGCCGCGGTGAGGTCAGATTTCGATGAGGTGGCAATCGGTATGTAGCGCTCGTCCACGGCACCCTTGCCGCTGGCATCGAAGCCGCGCCAGCCGGCTCCCTGGAGATACACCTCGGTCCAGGCGTGTAGGTCGTAGCGCTCGGGCTTGGGCTCCACCAAGTGGTAGCCACTCACAAATCGGGCCGGCAGGCCGACGCAGCGGCAGCACTCGATCATCAGCATGGCGAGATCGCGGCACGATCCCACCCGCTCCTTGAGGGTTCGGCTGGCTGGCCAGGCTGGGCCGATGTGGCGTTGGGTGTATTTCACCCGGTCTTGGATGATTTCGATCAGCTGTTGCAGGAAGGTGAGGCTGCGCTGATCGCTGCCCATCAGGGCTTCTTGGGCCAGATCCACGGCGGCAGCGTCGTGCTGACCGTTGGGCAGCCAGCCCTGCAAGTTGCTCATCAGATCGGGGTTGAGGCGACCAATTGAGATCGGTAGCCGGGCCATCTCCTCATCAAGGCAGGCCTCCATCAGGGGTGCCGTGAAGGTTTCCACCTCGGAGCTGCTAACCACCTGGAACAGCTCGGTTTCACCCAGGAAGCGGGCCCGGGTGATGGTGTCGCCGCCGGCGGCGATCAGATCAAACAGCTGGCTGGGATCGGGGCTCACCTGCAGGCGGTAGTCGATCAGCCTCTGGAAGCCATGGGGCCTGGGCCGCAGGCAAAAGCGGTGGGGCCCCAGCAGTACAGGATTGCTGTAGCGGTAGGTGAAGGTGTGGGTTACGCGGGCACGCATGGAAGCTCTGCGCTGGATGGGGTGCTGGATGGGGCTGTGGTGGCAGCGATGGTGGCAGCGATGTTGGCTGCGATGAAATAGCGCTGTTCGATCAGTTCGTGCAGCCGGTTGAAATCGCTCTGCAAGCCGTCGATCGATTCATGCAAGCCACTGTTGACCAGGGTGTCGATGCTGGTGTAACTCCAGCGGGCCAGGGTGAGGCCGCTCTGGCACTCGATCTGGTCGGGGTCTCCGGGCACCGATTCGCCCTTGATGATCTTCAAGGTTTCGTGGATGCGTTCCAGGCAATACCGCACTGAGCGGGGAAAGATCGGATTGAGTAGCAGGAAGGCCGACACGGCCTTGGGCTCGATTGCCTGTTGGCGCGATTGACGGAACATTTGATAGGCCCCGGCGCTGCGCAGTAGGGAGATCCACTGCAGTTCATCCAGCACTCCGCCCACTTCATCGGGGGATGGCAGCAGCAGGAAGTACTTCACATCGAGGATGCGGCTGGTTTTATCCGCCCGCTCCAGCAGGCGGCCAAGCCGGCTGAATTGCCAGGAGAGGTCCCGGCTCAAGGTGGCGTCGGTGATCCCATAGAAGAGTTGGCAGGCCCGGCGAATATCCCGCAATTGTTCCTGGCCAGGCTGGTTCCAGAAGGTCTCGTTCTCGACCAGCGTCCAATAGATGTCGTTGAGTTGCTCCCACATCTCGGTGGTGATCACTTCGCGAATCTGGCGCGCGTTTTCGCGGGCAAAGGCGATGCAATTAATGATGCTGTTGGGGTTGTCCTCGTTGCGCACCAAAAAGGTCACCACGTCTTGGGGGGTGGCCGACGGGTGAAGCTTGTCGAACAATTCCCGATCACCACTGGCCTCGATCAGGGGCAGCCAGGGTTCGGCGCTGCCGGGGGGGCAGTCGAGGGCCATGGCCTCGCTCACCTCAACAAAGCGGGAAATGTTCTCCGCCCGCTCTACGTAGCGGTTGATCCAGTAGAGGGATTCGGCAACCCGGCTCAGCATGGGACCACCTCCCGACTCGGGGCATCATCAACAATCCAGGTGTCTTTGCAGCCACCCCCCTGGGAGGAATTCACCACCAGTGATCCCCGGCGCAGGGCCACCCGGGTGAGACCCCCAGGGCTGACCCAAGCCCCCTTGCCCCTCAGCACGTAAGGGCGTAGATCCACGTGGCAGGGGTAGAGCTCCCCTTGGCTGAGGGAGGGAACCGTGGACAGTTCCAGGGTGGGTTGGGCGATGTAGTTGCGGGGATTGGCCTTGATCTTGTCGGCAAATTCAGCGATCTCTTCGCTGCTGGCATGGGGGCCGATCAACATCCCGTAGCCACCGGCTTCGGCCACTGCCTTCACCACCAGTTCCCCCAGGTGGGCCAGCACGTAGGCCTGGTCCTCGGGTTGGGCGCAGAGGTAGGTGGGAACGTTCTCGATGATCGGTTCTTCGCCCAGGTAGTAGCGGATCATGTCCGGCACATAGGCGTAGATCAGCTTGTCGTCGGCCACGCCGGTGCCGGGGGCATTGGCAATGGCTACCCGGCCGGCGCGGTAGGCCTCCATTAAGCCCCGCACCCCCAGCACCGAATCGCTGCGGAAGAGGGCCGGATCGAGGAAGTCGTCGTCGATGCGGCGATAGATCACGTCGACGGGTTCCAGGCCAGCGGTGCTGCGCATCCAGACCCGATCGTCTTGGCAGACCAGATCGCGACCCTCCACCAGCTGGATCCCCATCTGTTGGGCGAGGTAGCTGTGCTCGAAATAGGCGCTGTTGAACACCCCCGGGGTGAGCAGCACGACCTTGGGACTGTCGGTCCAGGGGGCCAGCTCCCGCAGGGTTTGCAGCAGGTGGGATGGATAGTCGTCGATGGGTTGCACGGTGCGCCCGGCAAACAGGCTCGGGAACATCCGCTTCATGACGCGGCGGTTTTCGAGGAAGTAGGCCACCCCCGAAGGGCAGCGCAGGTTGTCCTCGAGCACCCTCCAGGCCCCTTGGCCATCCCGCACCAAATCCAGTCCGGAGATGTGGCACCACTTGCCCAGGGGGGGCTTGAAGCCCTGCATCTGGGGCCGCCAGCCCTGGGAGGTTTCGATGTCTTCGCGGGGAATGACCCCGTCATTGAGAATCTTTTGGTCGCCATAGATGTCGCCGAGGAAGCGATCGATGGCTTCGAGGCGCTGGATCAGACCCCCCTCAAGGCGTGCCCAATCGGCCATGCCAATCAGCCGGGGCAGCGGATCAAAGGGCAGGATCCGCTCCACACCCTTGTTGCCTGAATCGTTAAGACGAAAGGTGGCCCCCAGGCGTTTCAGCAAGATGCCGGCCGCGGCATGGTTGCGATTCAGTTCATCCAGCCCCAGTTGGCCCAAGGACGAGACAAGCGGCTGCAGGCTGCTGCGCGGCTCATCGTTGGCTGCGAAATATTCGTCGTAACCCCGATTGGGTCTGTACTCGGTGAACATTCCCAGCTCTTGCGCTGGCGTGATCTTGCCCAGCGAACCAGCCCTCCCCCGGTCATCGTTGCTACGAAAGCGTGAGCTGGTGGGAGAGATTGGACCCCGGTGCCAAGTTCCTAAATTTCAGACCATCGTTAGGTATGGCATGGGCTTTTTCGGTCTTGGTGTGATTCCCGGGTTGTCTTGGCT
>CAIYSK010000182.1 GCA_903928835.1 uncultured cyanobacterium | reverse complement strand
CCACATCAACAACGGATGCAGAAAGTTGAGGTTGTAGGCAAGCGCTTCAGGCATGGCAGCAAAAATGGGCCTAGGGAGCAGCCGAGGCTGAGAGAGCGAAACTACAACTGGCCTGACCTTGGCGGCGAGCTCGGTCGAGAAAATTGAGTGGAAACAATTCCAGTCAAGAACATTCAGTGGAGGAAGTGGCGGCGGCCCGTCACCACCATGGCCAGCCCCAGCTCATTGCAGGCGGCGATGGAATCGGCATCGCGCACACTGCCTCCAGGCTGAATGACCGCAGTGATGCCGTGGCAAGCCGCCAGGCGCACGGTGTCGTCGAAGGGGAAAAATCCATCGCTTGCCAACACCGCACCCTGGGCCTGGCCCCCAGCGGCCTCAAGGGCCAACTTGGCCGAGCCAACCCTGTTCATCTGGCCCGCTCCAATGCCAAGGCTTTGCCCGCCCTTAGCCACCGTGATGGCATTGGAGCGCACGTGGCGCGCCAACTTCCAGGCAAAGCGCAGATCCTCCATCTCTTGGCTGGTGGGCTGGCGATCACTCACCACCTGCCAGCTGGATTGCTCAACGGCCCCATCGTCCAACTCCTGCACCAACACCCCACCGAGCACACTGCGCAGCTGCTGATGGCCAGCCCGGCCAATCGCCTCGGGACTGAGCTGCAGGAGCCGCAGGTTGGCCTTGGTCGCAAGATGCAGCTTGGCATCGGCATCAAAACCTGGCGCAACCACGCATTCCAAAAACAAGCTGGTGAGCTGTTCCGCCGCCGCCTGGTCCACAGGGGTGTTGAGGGCCACGATGCCGCCAAAGGCCGAAACGCGATCGGCATCCAGGGCCCGCTGGAGGGCGTCAGCCGTAGCGCAGCCCGTAGCCACTCCACAGGGATTGGTGTGCTTGACCACCACGGCGGCAGCTTGGGCGCCTGGGCCGTAGCCAAACTCCCGCACCGTGGCGAGGGCAGCTTCGAGGTCGATCAGGTTGTTGTAGCTGAGTTCTTTGCCCTGGAGCTGGTCGGCCGCCCCCCAGCCCGCTGCAGGGTGGCTATGCCAAGTGGCCTGTTGATGGGGATTCTCGCCGTAGCGCAGGGATTGCTTCGCCGGCACGTCCAATTGGAGGGGCGCCCCGGGCGCGGAGCCATCGGCCAATCGAGCCGCCAGCCAGGTGCTGATGGCGGCGTCGTAGCTCGCCGTGTGTTGAAAAGCCCCCAGGGCGAGCTGACGTCGCAGGGCAGACGTCACCGCGCCAGAGGCCAGGGCCGCCAGGAACGGCTCATATTGCGTAGGACTGGTCAGCACGGCCACATCGGCATGGTTTTTGGCTGCCGCCCGCACCATGGCCGGACCGCCAATGTCGATGTTTTCGATGGCGGTCTCAAAGGCCACAGCTGGATCGGCCACCGTTTCCCGAAAGGGATAGAGGTTCACCACCACCACATCGATCGGATCAATGGCTTGGGCCGCCAGATCGGCTTGATGGGAGCCATCGGAGCGCTTCGCCAGGATGCCGCCGTGGATACGCGGATGCAGGGTTTTGACCCTCCCGCCCAGGATCTCCGGTGCACCGGTGTGGTCGGCCACCTTGGTCACCGCCAGACCAGCGGCCTGCAGCGCCGCTGCGGTTCCACCACTGGAAATCAACCGATAGCCCGCCGCCAGCAGCCCCTCGGCCAAGGGAACCAACCCTTCTTTGTTGGACACACTGAGAAGGGCCGTGGGCGCCATGGCTGCAGCTTGGTTGGATGGAAGGCCAACCTAAGCAGCAGCAGTGTCCCGGTCCCATCCCATGACCACACCCCCAGGCTCCAATCCGGCACCATCCAGCGAGCTCCGCTGCGGTCCAGCGGGAGCGCAGCGGCGACTGGTTTTGCTGCACGGCTGGGGCGCCGATGCCCATGACCTGCTCGAGCTGGGGCCACTTCTGGTTGGGCCCGAGGTGGAAGTGGTGGCGCTGCAGGCTCCCTGGCCCCATCCCGCCGGCATGGGGCGCCAGTGGTACGACCTGCAGCAACCGAACTGGCCCGAACTTCCTGGCGCCCGGGCAGCCCTGAAACAGCGGCTCCTGGATCTCTCCAGGGAATTGCCCCTGGAGAGCACCATCCTTTTGGGCTTCTCCCAAGGGGCTGCGATGGTGCTCGATGTGGGCACCCTTGCCGAGGGATTGGATGGCCGCTCTTGCGCAGCCCTCATTGGCTGCAGCGGCTACCCCCATCCGGGCTGGGATCCCCAAACCCCCTACAAAACAAAAGTCCTGCTCACCCATGGCGAGCAGGACCCTGTCGTTCCCTTTGCAGCCAGCCAAGCCCTGCAGGAGCAACTGCAGGCGGCTGGCCATGGGGTGGAGCTGATGGGATTTAGCGGCGGACACACCATTGATGGGGGCCTCTTCCCAGCCATGAAGCGCTTTATCGCCAGCCAATGGCCGAATCAATCAAGCCTTCAAACCCTGCACGCGCCTTAAGAGCTTCAAACGAAGGCGTATTCGT
>CAIYSK010000181.1 GCA_903928835.1 uncultured cyanobacterium | reverse complement strand
CTCCGGTGCAATTGATCGCTGGGGGCTTTCGCTGGCAGGAGCGGGGTCCTGAAATCGAGCAGCGCAGCAGCGTGCTGCGCTTTGAACCCGGCGAGACGATCCCTGGGGGCTGGATCGATAAACACCGGCTGGTGCCCCTGGGGGAATGGGTGCCCCTGGCTGGGCTGGCGCGCTGGAGCGGGCTTTCTGCGGTGGGAGGCCTTGACCCGGGGTCGCCATCTCGGTTGCTACCGCGACCCCAAGGAGCCATTGGGGTTGCCATTTGCTACGAGCTTCCCGATGGCAGCGGCCTGGCCCAGGCGGTGCGGGATGGGGCGCGCTGGTTGCTGCTCAGCGCCAACCTCGATCCCTATCCGCCCATGCTGCAACGCCAATTTGTGGCCCTCGCCCAGCTGCGCGCGATTGAAACGGGTCGGGCGGTGGTGAGCGCCGCCAATACGGGCCCCAGCGTGCTTGTGGATGCCCGCGGCAGGGTTGAGCAAGAGTTGCCAGCTGGTCGGCCCGCTACGGGGCTGTTCACCGTGCCCCAGCTTGAGACGCTCACCCCCTACGACCGCTTTGGAGAGGGTCCCTTGCTACTGGTGCTTGCCCTGGCGGCCCTGGGCCGGGCCCGGGTCCCCCAAGGCTTGTAAGCCTGATCCGTTGATGGTGGAATAACCGCAAGTCCATGCTTGCCCAGTCTGTTGCCCGTGACCATGCCTTTGCCCAGGGCCCGAACCCGTTGGCTGGCCTGGGCCCTGGTCCCCTTGGCTGCAGGGCAGTTCACGGCGCTCCAGGCTTGGGCTACTGGGGAGCAGGTCACCAGCATCAACCAGTTTGGAGATGTCAAGCCCACCGACTGGACCTACCAGGCCCTTTCCAATTTGATCGAGCGCTACGGCTGTGTCGCCGGCTATCCCAACGGCACCTTCAAAGGGGGCCGCGCCATCTCGCGCTTTGAGGCGGCTGCCCTTCTCAACGCTTGCCTCGATCGCGTTACCGAAACCACCGATGAGCTGAAAAAGCTTCTAACTGAGTTTCAAAAAGAACTCGCCATCCTCAAGGGCCGCGCCGATGGCCTCGATGCCCGGGTGGGCCCTCTGGAAGCCCATCAGTTCTCCACCACCACCAAGCTCTCGGGGCTGGCGACCATGGTGGTGGGCGGAGTCAGCAACAATCCCGCCGGCTCCCAGGTGTCGTTCAATTACGACCTGCAGCTGAACCTGGACACCAGCTTCACCGGCAAAGACCTGCTGCGCACCGTGCTGCGGGCAGGCAACTTTGATTTTAATTCCAACCTCAATGCCTTTGGCAGCGGCCTGTCGACCCTGGAGATCGCTTTCCAGGAAGACTCCGGTGCAGATGCGTTGGGGATCGACAGACTTTTCTATCAATTCCCTATTGGTAAGCACTTCACCGCCACCCTCGGAGCCCGGGTGGAGCAGGACGACATGCTGGCCCTCTTGCCCAGTGTCTATCCCAAAGACACCATCCTCGACGTGCTCACCCTTTATGGAGCACCGCTGGCCTACAACTCCAATCTGGGCCCCGGTTTTGGTCTCTGGTGGCAAAACAACGGCTGGAGCGTGAGTGCCAACTACGTGGCCGCCAACGCGGCGGACTCCAGCCGCGGACTTTTAACCAGTGGTTCTGCCGGCGCCAGCACCGTTCAACTGGGCTATGGCAAGGAGAACTGGGGCATTGCCGCCCTCTATTCCTACGTTCAGGCCGGCGTGGACGTGCCAGGCGCCACCCCTTTCATCACCACCCAAATTGCAGGGGGTGGCGTGACCACCAACGCCTTTGCCATCAGTGGCTTCTGGCAGCCGTCTAAGAGCGGCTGGCTGCCTTCGATGAGTGGGGGCTATGGATACAACAGCAGCTCTGGCGGCGACCTGAACGCCAGTCAGTCGTGGATGCTGGGGCTGCAGTGGAGTGATGTTCTGGCAAAGGGCAACAGCTTTGGGATGGGCTTTGGGCAACCCAGCTTTGCCACCGCCACCAGCAATGGCACCCCGGCTGAATCCGGAGTCTGGGCCTGGGAGTGGTGGTACCAGTGGCAGCTCAGCGATGCCGTCTCCGTGACCCCCGCGGTCTTTTATTTGAACAACCCCCAGGGGAATAGCCAGGGGAGTGAAGGCGCGGCCAATCAGTTTGGTGCCCTGGTGAAAACCAGCTTCCGCTTTTAGCCCGAGCATCAAGTCCGCCCGAGCATCAAGTCCTGGGCTGGCAATTATCCAGTTCAGGGGCCGATGGGTCAGACCCCTAAAAACAAATCTGACCTCGGTCAGTCTTAAATTTGGTTTGGGGATTGGCCCCGATAAAACCAGCGTTTGGCCATCTCGGCGCTGAGGATGTAAAGCACCAAGATCCCCGCCAGGCAAAGTAGGAATAGGGGGGGCAGGGCCACAAAGCCAAAGAGGCGGCCTAGGGCTGTATAGGGCAAGGCAACCGTAGCCATCACCACCAGCAGGGTTGTGAGCCAGAGGGGCCATGAGGGGCGGCTCTTCAGCAGGGGCCCGCGGGTGCGTACCACCAGCACAATCGTGGCGGCAGACACCACCGATTCGACAAACCAGCCGGTGCGAAACAGGGCGGCGTCGCTGTGCAGCAGCCACAGCAGAACGCCGAAGGTGAGGTAGTCAAAAACGGAACTCACCAATCCGAAGGTGAGCATGAAGCGCTTGATGAAGCCAATGCTCCAGCGCCGGGGACGGGCGATCCAGTCGGCGTCGACCGTGTCGGTGGCGATGGTCATCTCCGGTAGGTCGGTGAGCAGGTTGGTGAGCAGGATTTGCTTGGGGAGTAAGGGCAAAAAGGGCAGCAGGAGGGAGGCTCCAGCCATCGAAAACATGTTGCCAAAGTTGGCACTTGTGGCCATAAATACGTACTTGAGGGTGTTGGCAAAGGTGCGCCGCCCCTCCCGGATACCTGCCGCCAAGACGGCGAGCTCCCCATCGAGCAGCACGATGTCGGCGGCTTCCTTGGCCACATCCACCGCCCCCTGCACCGAAAGCCCCACGTCGGCCGCATGCAGGGCTGGGGCGTCGTTGATGCCATCGCCCAAAAAACCCACCACATGGCCGCTTTGCCGCAGGGCACCGATGAGCCGTTCCTTTTGGTTGGGTTCAATTTCGGCAAACACGTCGCAGGCGGCAGCCCGCACCCGCAGGGCCGTATCGCTGAGTTTCAGCAAATCTTGGCCCGTGACCACCTCGGTGTTGGCGAGGCCTGCTTCCTGCGCCACCCTTGCCGCCACCCGGGCGTTGTCGCCGGTGATGATTTTGAGCCGTACACCCATCTGGGCCAATTCGGCCACGGTGCGGTGAATGGAGGCTTTGAGGGGATCGTTGAGGGCGATCAGCCCCAGGAAGGTCATGGCCTGTTCCGAGTCGCGGTTGATGACACCCCCGCTAAGCCCGTTGCTGGGCCCGTTGCTGCCGGAATTGCCATCGGGCCTGCGGATGGCAACCCCAAGGAGTCGATAGCCCTGATCACTGAGTTGGCGGTAGTGCTGCTCGATCAGGGGGTGAAGATCGTCGATCGGCACGCGCTTCCCCTGGAGCTCGCCGTCGATGCACACCTCCAGCACCTTGGCGAGGGCGCCCTTGCTGATCATCAGGGGCTGGCTGCTGTTCGGGGGCTGCACCAGCACGCTTTGACGCTTGCGGGTGAAATCAAACGGCACCTCATCGAGCTTGCGCCACGCCGTTAAATCGCCGAGGGATTGGGCGCGCAGGGCTGCATCAATGGGGTTCTCAAAGCCCGTTTCAAAGCTGGCGTTGATGAAGGCGTGAAACAGGGTGGTTGGGCTGGGGGATCCGTCGGCGCCCAGGGCGTCATGCACCTGGGCCGAGCCTTCGGTGAGGGTGCCTGTTTTGTCGGCGCACAGCACATCCATGCTGCCGAAGTTCTCAATCGAAGCGAGCCGTTTGACAATCACCCGGTGCCGCGCCATGCGCTGGGCACCCTGGGCCAGGTTGACGCTGATGATGGCTGGCAGGAGCTGGGGCGTGAGGCCCACGCCCAGGGCCAGGGCAAACAGGAAGGAATCCACAACCGGACGGTTGAGGTAGACATTGAAGGCAAAGATCAGGGCCACGAGCCCCAGGGTCAGCTCCAGAAGCAACTGGCCAAAGCGCCGCACCCCCCGTTCGAATTCCGTTTCGGGGCTACGCAGTCACAGGCGATCGGCGATCGAGCCGTAGGCGGTGGACCGGCCGGTGCTCACCACCAGGGCCAGGCCTGTGCCGCTCACCACATGGGTGCCCAGGTGCAGCATGTTGCTCTGCTGGGCGATCGGGGCAGTGGCGGCCAGCTCCCCGGGATGCTTGCTCACCGGGTAGCTCTCCCCGGTGAGGGCAGCCGCATCGATGCTGAGATCGCATTCCTGGAGGACGCGGCAATCGGCTGGAATGTGGGCTCCGGCCGAAAGCACCACCACATCGCCAGGCACCACCCCCTGCGATGGGATGGTGATGGGCTGGTTTTGGCGCAGCACCACCGTGGTGAGCTGAACGGTCTTGAGCAGCTGCTCAATGGACCGGGCAGCGCCCCGTTCTTGCCAAAAGCCCAGCAGGCCGCCGGCGACCACGATGGTGAGAATGATCAGCCCATCGGCCACCGAATTGAGCCCAAAGGAGAGCAGGGCGGCGCCCACCAGGATCAGCACGATGGGGCTGCTGAATTGGCGCAGCAACAAGGTTGGTGCCTGGACTCCCCTTCGTCCGGCCAGGCTGTTGGGCCCAAATCGAGCCAGTCTGCGGCTGACCTCGTCTTCGTTAAGGCCGGTTTGGCTTGATCCCAGGGAGGCCATTAAGGCATCAATGGGCTGCATCCAAACGGGGGCTTGAAGCGGTAACCCTGTCGGCGTCAATCGAGGGCCTCCGCAATGATTTGCTCCTCGACGGCTGCGGTCAGGCCCGTGTCGGCGTAGTCGGAAGACGGGGGAAATTCCAGTTCGCGAAGCCAGCCCACCAGCAGGCGGCGATCCATCATGGAAGAGGCAAGATCCTCAAAATCTGTTCCGGCAACCCCGGCATACAAAATGGCCTGCTCGAGGTCCTCCAGTTCGTTGCAGATTGCTCTGTAAAGGGAATACTCACGCAGGCTGAGTTCAGCGATGCTGCGACGGCGTCGATCAACCATTGGGCATGGTTCATAAGGTCAAGGTTGCTTGGGCCCTTGGCTATCCCCGCCAGGTTGATGGCGCTTCTGGGCTGCCGACTCCGTGATGGGCCCAGATTGCTTCAGCACTGAGGCAGATCCCCTGGCTTGGGCTATATGCCTTGTCTTTGCGGAGAAGATGCTGCTTGAGGTAAGCCTCTGGTCTTCACGGGGCAGGGTGAAGGTGGCTTTCCCGTTGCCATCAATTCGTTGCAATTAGCCCTATGACTTCTCAGCGTGACCGATCCCCTCGTTCGAAGCTCCCATCAGCCCATCGAGCGTCATGGGGACGTCGATGGTTGTCTGGATCTGGGGGGCCGTCTGGGCGGGACCCCTTGCTAGCCAGGCGTGGTTTCTCTGAATCGGAGGACCAGGGGTGGTGCTCGGACGAGCCTGACTTACTCGACCCCAGGCCAATTGAGCCCGCCGTGAAAGTGGTGGGCCAAGAGCGGGCCTGGGGGTTTCACCACCCCGCCGAGCTCCTGAATGGCCGTCTGGCCATGCTTGGTTTCGTGCTGGCTGTGGCCACCGAATGGCTCACGGGCCAAGGTGCCCTGGGCCAGCTCCATGGCCTGATTCCCTAGGGGGGGGCCTGCTCAGGCAGCGTTGGGAGGGTGATTAGCTTGGAAGGCTGGTGGGTGTGGCTAAGGGAGTGCTTGATCGACGGGTGCGAGCAGGCGGCCGGGCCTGGGCCCTAGGCCTGTTGTCCCTACTCCTGCCCTTGCTGCTGCCCTTGCTGTGCCTAGGCAGTGGGGCTCGTGCCAAGGAGGTTCCAGCCAAAGCTGCTGCCCCGGAG
>CAIYSK010000180.1 GCA_903928835.1 uncultured cyanobacterium | reverse complement strand
CCCTGAAGCCCGAGAAGCCCTGCAATTGCTTGGGGACAGCGAGAGTAAAGAAAGCCTCAAGGGCTTGAGACAACTGCCCCAGGCCCTGCAAACCCAAGCTCCTTCTGGTCACCGTCGAAGTCAGCGTTGAAGGCTGGGCACACCAACGGGTGCAGTTGGATCGCCCGGCCATCGACCAGCTTGGGTTCGAAGGCCTGAATCCCCAAGCGGTGCAGGGTTGGGGCCCGGTTCAACAGGATGGGGTGACCTTCGATCACCTCCTGAAGCACCTGCATCACCTCATCGTCGGCGCGCTGGATCAGCTTCTTCGCCGCCTTGATGTTGTTGACGATGTTCTGGCGGATCAGGCGATGGATCACGAACGGCTGGAACAGCTCGATGGCCATCTCCTTGGGCAAGCCGCACTGGTGCATCTTCAGCTTCGGTCCGACAACGATCACCGAACGACCGGAGTAGTCGACCCGCTTACCCAGGAGGTTCTGGCGGAAGCGACCTTGCTTGCCTTCGATGATGTCGCTGAGGGATTTGAGCGCCCGATTGTTGGCGCCCACCACCGTGCGGCCCCGGCGGCCGTTGTCGATCAGGGCATCGACCGCCTCCTGCAGCATCCGCTTTTCGTTGCGGACGATGATTTCAGGGGCCAAAATCTCCTGAAGCCGACCCAGGCGGTTGTTCCGGTTGATCACCCGGCGATAGAGGTCGTTGAGATCGCTGGTGGCAAAGCGACCACCGTCGAGCTGCACCATCGGGCGCAGGTCAGGTGGGATCACGGGGATCACATCCAACACCATCCAGTCAGGACGGGCGCCGGTGGCGATGAAGTTGTCGATCACCCGCAGGCGCTTGATCAGCTTGGCGCGCTTTTGGCCCTTGCTGGCTGCGATGTCTTCGCGCAGCTGCTCGGCTGTTTCATTCAGCTCGATGTCCTCAAGCAGTTGCTTGAGGGCCTCAGCGCCGATACCGACGACGGGCTCGTTTTCGATCTCCGAATCTTCGGCATAGATCTGATCTTCAATCTCCAGCCACTCGTCTTCGGTGAGCAGCTGCTTGTAGGTGAGATCTTTGTGATCGCCCGGATCGAGCACCACATAGCAGTTGAAGTAGACAATTTGCTCCACATCCCGCAGGGGCATATCGAGCAGGATCGCCACATAGCTGGGGATCCCCTTCAGATACCAAACGTGGGACACCGGGGCCGCCAGTTTGATGAAGCCCATCCGGTGACGACGCACCCGACTTTCGGTGACCTCCACTCCGCAGCGCTCGCAGACGATGCCGCGGTGACGCACCCGTTTGTACTTACCGCAATGGCATTCCCAATCCTTGGACGGACCAAAGATTTTTTCGCAAAACAGCCCATCCATTTCTGGCTTGAGCGTGCGGTAGTTGATGGTTTCAGGCTTGGTAACCTCACCCACCACCTGGCCATTGGGCAGGGTGCGCTGCCCCCACTGCATGATCCGCTCGGGGGAAGCGAGCGTGATCTTGACGTAATCGAAGTGGTTTTCGGTGCGGAGGTTGCTGTTAGACATCGGGGTTGGGGCGCGCGGAGATCGAGAGAGAGGGGCTATTCAGCGATCAGTCGTCGTCGTAGTCCGCGACGCCGAGGGATTCGTAGGTGGGCCTGCTGGGGGTGCTGCGGCGGGGGTTGACGTCCTGCATCAGATCCACTTCTTCACCGGCGTCGGTATAGACGGCGATGTCGAGACCCAAGGATTGGAGCTCACGCATGAGCACCTTGAACGATTCCGGCGTGCCTGGGCGGGGGATCGGCTTGCCCTTGACGATGGCGTTGAGGGCCTCGTTGCGGCCTTGCATGTCGTCGGATTTGACGGTGAGCAATTCCTGCAGGGTGTAGGCGGCGCCGTAGGCCTCAAGGGCCCAGACTTCCATCTCACCCAAGCGCTGACCGCCCTGCTGGGCCTTACCACCCATCGGCTGCTGGGTGACAAGGGAGTAGGGGCCGGTGGAACGGGCGTGAATCTTGTCGTCGACAAGGTGAACCAGCTTGAGGATGTGGGCGTAACCCACGGTGACGGGCTGGTCAAAGGGCTCACCACTGCGGCCATCGACAAGTTGAATCTTGCCGGGGTTGTCAGGGTTGTAGACCCATTCCTTACCCGGCAGGTTGGCGGCCTCCTCGAGGTAGGTCTGCACGGTCTGCTTCGACTTCTCGGGGCCGTGCATTTCATCGAAGGGCACCACCTTGACGCGGCAATCCAGGTGGGAGGAAGCCCAGCCCATCAGGCACTCGAACACCTGACCCACATT
>CAIYSK010000179.1 GCA_903928835.1 uncultured cyanobacterium | reverse complement strand
GGCTGCCGGGGGGCATTTGATCCCCTGCGCGATGCCACCTAAACCCAACCAAACCCAGCTAAGCCGCCTGGAGCGTGTCCCCCAGGCGCCTGCGCAGCTGGCCACAGGCGGCATCGGCATCAAGCCCGCGGCTGGCGCGCACACTCACCGCCACATGCCGCCGCTCCAAGCCAGCCTTAAAGGCAGCCACAGCCTCCGGTGTGGGCCTCTGGAATTCCTCCTCTTCGATCGGGTTGTAGGGAATCAGATTCACATGGCTCTGAAAACCTCGCAGCAACTGGGCCAGGGCCTCGGCGTGGTGGGGGCGATCGTTGAGACCACCCAACAGGATGTACTCAAAACTGACCCGACGCCCCGTGATCGCCACGTAGCGGCGGCAATCCTCGAGCAACGCCTCCAGGGGGTAGGCATGGGCCGTAGGGATCAGCTCCTCTCGCAGCCCCTGGTCGGGGGCGTGCAAGCTCACAGCCAAGGTGAACTGGGCGCGCCCCAGCCGCTCCAAGGCCCTCTCGGCCAGGGTGGGCAGGGTCTTGGGAACCCCAACCGTGCTGACCGTGATCTGCCGTTGGGCCATGCCCAAATCCGTGCAAAGGCAGTCGATGGCTGCGAGCACCGCATCGATATTGAGCAAGGGCTCACCCATGCCCATGAACACCACATGGCTGGGCCGCTGATCCATCACCTCGCGCACGCTCAGCACCTGATCCACGATCTCGTGCACCGCCAACGAGCGCTGTAGGCCCCCCTTACCCGTGGCGCAAAAGCGGCAAGCCATTGGGCAGCCCACCTGGCTGCTGACGCAAACGGTCAACCGATCGGTAGCCGGGATACCAACGGTTTCGAGGGTGAGGCCATCGGCCGTACCCAGCAGCAACTTGGTTGTGCCATCGCGGGCCACGCTGCGGTGCAACTCACTGGAACGGCCAATCCAATCGCCGCCGCCCTGCGGGGGCTGGGCCTGGAGCTGGGCGCGCCAGGCCTTCGGTAAAACGGAGATCGCCTCCAGGCTGCGGGCCCCTTTGGCATAGAGCCAATCGTGGAGTTGGCGGCCACGAAAGGCCGCCTGGCCTTGCGATTGGGCCCACTGCTCTAACGACGAAAGGCCCATCCCCAACAGGGGACGGGCCCCAGGTGGGGAGGTCACCAAATCAAGAGGCCGTGGCCCAGCTTCCACTCCACCGCCAGCAGGGCGATGAATCCGAGCATGGCCATCCGGCCATTGAAGAGCTCAGTGTGGGTGTGGAAGCCATAGCTCGGCAGCCGGCGCTGGGGCACCGGAGTGCCCAAGCTTGTGGTGGTGGCCCGAGGGATGGTGGCCTTACTCATCGGTGAGCAGACCCTCTTCCTGGAGACCCTCAAGGGCAGCAAGATCGGCGATCAGCTCTTCTTCTAGGCCTTCTTCCACCACGGGGCGGGTGAAGGCAGCGCTGCCGCTGGTACTGGCTTCAATGCCATGGCGGCTGCGCGTCGCCACCAAATCCTCATCGGATGGATCGTCAAGCACGGCCATCGAAGCCGACGGAGCCGGCATCTCGACCGTGTAGTCGGGACGCAGGTTCTGCATGCGGCGATAGCCCATGCCGTCTTCCTCAAGGATGTCGGGATGGGGACCTGCTTCAGCCCGAAGTTCCTCTTCGAAACCGCTAAAGCCGGTACCGGCAGGAATCAAGCGACCAATGATCACGTTTTCCTTGAGGCCCCGCAGCCAATCGCTCTTGCCCTCGATTGCCGCCTCTGTCAGCACCCGGGTGGTCTCCTGGAAGGAGGCAGCCGAGATGAAGCTGTCGGTGTTCAGCGAGGCCTTGGTGATACCCAGGAGCACCGGGGTGAATTCGGCGGGGGCTCCACCGGTGATCGCCATGGCGGAGTTCACCTGTTCCACCTGACGCAGCTCGATGAGCTCACCGGGCAGCAGGGTGGTATCTCCCGCATCTTCGATGCGGACCTTGCTAGTCATCTGGCGCACAATCACTTCGATGTGCTTGTCGTCAATCGCCACGCCCTGGGACTTGTACACGTTCTGCACTTCCGTAACCATCCGGAACTGCAGCTTGGAGATCGCCTCCTGGGCCGCATCCATCGTGGGCTTACGGCTGCGCAGATCCTCGAAGTAACACTCGAGCAGCTCGTGGGGATTGATCGGACCGTCGGTGAGGGATTCACCAGCATTGACCTGCTGACTATCGCTAACCATGACGTTGCGGCCCAACAGGATCGGGTAATCGGTCACGACATCGTCGTACTCAATGACCGACACGGTCGGGTAATCGTCGTCATCACCCTGCTTGATCTGCACGGTGCCGCTCTTCCGGCACAGGATTGTGGATTCCCGGGGACGGCGGGCTTCCAGCAGTTCTTCAATACGGGGCAGACCCTGGACAATGTCGCCGGTCTTCTGGCGTTCAAACACCAGCAAGGCCAAGCTGTCGCCCCGTTGCACCAATTCACCGTCACGCACGTGGAGCACGGAATCGGGCGACACCATGTAGGGACGGCCAAGGCGGATGGTGATGGTGTTGGCCTTGATGGCTTCCACCTGCCCGCAGCAAGGAGATGGCACACCCTTCGCCAGCAAATCACCGTCGACGATGCGCTGGTCGACCTTCACCCCAGGTTGGACCGAGCCCAGGTCGATGATGCGGGTGTCGGAATCCCGTTCGACGATCAAACGGCGAATCGGCTCACCTTCAACCTGCTCGGGGATCTGCAACATGCCATCTTCCTTGCAGAGGATCTGGGTGGTAGCCACCACATCGCCCTTCTTGACGCTGATGCCGTCTTCCACTTGGAGGTCGGTGTGGGTGGAACCGTGGCTGGCATCCGAGAGGGTGTCCCGGCGAACCAGCAGCGATTCAAGAATCGTGAGTTGAAGCCGCTCGATCGTCTTGGCGCGCTTGTCGGCCACAGCCTCCACATCCACCGTCATCTGCGGTGTGGTGTCGTAGGTATCGAGAATCAGCTGGGTGCGCAGGAGTTCGACACCTTCCACCGACTTGATCAACTCACCGTCCTTAAAGGCCAGGCGCTGGGTAGCCTTCAACCCAAGGGAAGGACCACCGCTTTGCTTGACGGTGGACAACTCGGGGAGGTGGGCCGCATCGGGGATCGCGTACTCCTCAACCGGGCGGAGCAGTAGGGCCCCACCTTCAGGGGTGTCGACGGCTTCCACGAAGACCATCGCCTCAGCCTTCAGGCCCTTGGCGATCTCTTCGCCGGGATTCACCATCTTGCCGTCGGCGAAACGGGCAATGGTTTTGCTGTCGGAAACGAGGTGAAGCTTGCCGGAACGAACAATGATTTCGCGAAGAATGTCGTTCTTCTGGGTCACCGTCACGATGCCAGCGGTTTGGCTGAAGATGTCCTTGACAACTTCAGTACCGGCTTCAATCCACTGACCATCTTCGATCATCAACAGGGAGATGTCCTTGTTGATCTCGTGGGTTTCTTGGGGAATCCAGAGCAGGGTGCCGCCCTTGTTCACCTCGTAACCGTTTTTGGCACTCCGGGCTTTCTTGATGGACAGGCCAGGGGCAAACTTGACGGTGCCACCGGTCGTCGTACGGAAACGGTCATCGTTGAGTTCGGCGATCACCTCGCCATTGCCAATCTTGCTGCCAGGAATGGTGTTGAGGCGATAGCGAATGTTGTCCTTACCCTCAAGGTGCCAGAGCTCACCGGAGTGGGTGGATTCGCCCTGCAGCTTGCAGTCCTTCAGGGTGAGGCTGGCGGTCACGATCTGAACTTCGCGGGAGTCCCCGGCGGATTCCCGCAGGCGAACGGCACCGCCGTACTCACTCACCAGACGGCTCTCCGCCAACACCTCGCCGGTGGTGACCGCCTTGATGCCCTGAATCACGGGCAGGGCATTGGGAGGCAGGTTGTAAACATCGCCGCTGAACACCCACATCCGACCCAAACGCTGGGCCTTCAGGGTGATGTTGCCCTGGCGGTCAGTGGATTCCTTGGGCTGGATGGCATCTTCGTAACTGACCTGGCCAGCCAGATCACAGATCACGTCCTTGGTGGCTTTCTCAACGCTCTTCTTGACGGCCACGCCAGCGGCAATCTGGGCGAGGATCGTGTCGGCAAGGGCCGTGTCACCGTCGGCGACGAACAGAATCGAGCCGCTGGTGATGTCGATTTTTTGGGGCTTGCCCTTGCCGGAAGGCTTGAGGGTCAGGCTGAAATCCGTTTCAGCCACCTGGGCCTCCACACCATGGGGGGTCCGGAAGGCCCGCACCCGGGCCTTGGGCCCGAACTCCACAACCCCTTCCAAAAGCGAGCGCACCACGCCGGATTCTGCGGTCGACACACCACCGGTGTGGAAGGTGCGCATGGTGAGCTGGGTACCGGGCTCACCAATGGATTGGGCGGCCACGATGCCCACGGCTTCGCCGAGGTCAACGAGCTGGTTATGGGCCAGGGCCCAGCCGTAGCACTTGCGGCACACCGAGCGGGAAGCCTCGCAGGTGAGCGGTGAGCGCACCTTCACGGTCTTGACGTTGGCAGCCTCAATCCGGCGGGACAGGGGTGGGTCGATTTCGCCATCCCGCTCGACGAGGGTTTCACCGTTTTCGTCCTGGACCAGCTCAGCCGCCAGGCGGCCGACCAACTTGCTGGCGAACTTGCCCTTCTCATCGGCATCGATGGGGATACAACGGGTGGTACCGCAATCGTCTTCACGAACAATCACGTCCTGGGCCACGTCCACCAAACGGCGGGTGAGGTAGCCGGAATCAGCGGTGCGCAGGGCGGTGTCCACCAGGCCCTTCCGGGCGCCGTAGGAGGAGATCACGTACTCGGTCACCGTGAGGCCTTCACGGAAGTTGGTGCGGATCGGAAGGTCGATGATTTCGCCCTGGGGGTTGGCCATCAGGCCGCGCATGCCCACCAGCTGACGCACCTGGGACATGTTGCCCCGCGCGCCCGAGTTGGCCATCATCCACACCGAGTTGAGTGGATCGTTCTCGTTAAAATTGCGGCGAACCGCGGCCACCAGCCGTTCGTTTGTTTCGGTCCAGGTGTCGATCACCTTGGTGTGACGTTCCACCTCGGTGATTTCGCCGAGGCGATAACGCTCTTCGGTTTCGGTGATCTGCTCTTCCGCTTCTGCCAGCAGGGCAGCCTTATCGCCAGGGATACGCAGGTCGTCGACGGAAATAGACACCGCAGCCTGGGTGGCGTAGTGGAAGCCCAGGTCCTTGAGCTCATCGGCCATCGATGCCGTGGCCGCCGTGCCGTGGTGCTTGTAGGCCCAGGCGACGAGATTGCGCAGGGCCTTCTTATCGATCACCCGGTTGCGGAAGGGGGGTGCCTGCTTGCTCAACGGGCCATTGCCTTGCTTGGCCTTGGCTTCAGCTTCGGCAGCAGCCAATTCTGCAGCGGCCTTTTTGGAAATCTTTTTGGTTTTCTTGGCTGGGGTGGCGGTCATGGCTGCGCGCGGGTGAAAAACGGAAGAAAGAGAAAGAAAGGATCTACCTGAACGGCAATCGTTAGGACGCAGCCACTGCGTCAAGGATCGTGTGGTTGATCACCACCCGACCCACCGTGGTGAGGAGGTAACGGCTAATCAAGCCACCCTCTTCATCAAAGCGGTCCCGGCGGAAAAGCCATTGCTCGATGCGGGTGCCATCACTGAGGGTTTCTTCCTTCTGGGGCTGCTTGTCTTCGTCATCGCTTTCAACTTCACCGTTGAAGCGCACCCAAACCCAGTCGTGCAGGGTGACGTGCTTCTCATCAAAGGCCTCAATCACATCTTCCAAGCCCGCATAGGTTTTGGAGCGGTCACCGAAGTCCGGCTTGATGGAACCGGGCTGCTCGGCCGTCAGGTAATAGGCGCCCAGCACCATGTCCTGGGACGGCGTAATGATCGGCTCACCCGTGGCCGGGGACAGGATGTTGTTGCTGGCCAGCAT
>CAIYSK010000178.1 GCA_903928835.1 uncultured cyanobacterium | reverse complement strand
TCTCGAGAATTTGTATCCCGCAACTCCCGCAACGGTGAGCCGTGAGGAGGGACTGCTGCTCTATCGCGACATGACCCTGGGCCGGCGCTTCGAAGATAAGTGCGCCGAGATGTATTACCGGGGCAAGATGTTTGGCTTCGTGCACCTCTACAACGGTCAGGAAGCCGTGAGCACGGGCGTCATCAAAGCCATGAAGATGCAGCACGACTGGTTCTGCAGTACTTACCGCGACCATGTCCATGCCCTCAGCTGCGGGGTGCCCGCCCGGGAGGTGATGAGTGAGCTATTCGGGAAGGAGACCGGTTGCAGCAAGGGCCGTGGCGGTTCGATGCACCTTTTTTCCAAAGAACACCACCTGCTCGGCGGCTATGCCTTCATTGGTGAAGGCATCCCCGTGGCCCTCGGTGCCGCCTTCACCAGCCGCTATAAGCGGGATGCCCTGGGTGATGCGGGCAGCGATGCGGTGACAGCGGCCTTCTTTGGCGATGGCACCTGCAACATCGGCCAGTTCTACGAGTGCCTCAACATGGCGGCCCTGTGGAAGCTGCCGATCCTGTTTGTGGTGGAGAACAACAAGTGGGCCATTGGCATGGACCACAACCGAGCCACCAGTGATCCCGAGATTTGGCGGAAGGCTGCGGCCTTTGGCATGGCCGGTGAAGAGGTGGATGGCATGGATGTGTTGGCGGTTCGGGCCGCCGCCCAGCGCGCCGTTGAGCGGGCCCGGGCAGGAGAAGGCCCAACGGTGCTCGAATGCCTGACCTACCGCTTCCGTGGCCACTCCCTGGCCGACCCCGATGAGTTGCGGGCTCAGGCGGAGAAGGAGTTTTGGGCCAAGCGTGATCCCATCAAGCAGCTTGCCGCCCACCTCGTGAGCCAACAGCTGGCCACCCCCGAGGAGCTCAAGGCGATCGAGAAGGAGATCGACGCTGAAGTGGCTGATTGCGTGGAATTTGCCCTGGCAGCCCCAGAACCCAAGCCAGAAGAACTCACCCGCTACATTTGGGCAGAGGACTAAAGGCTGCTCGGTAGCTGCTTGGTGAGGCTGCGCAGTTTGCGCAGGGCCTTGATCTCCACTTGGCGGACCCGTTCGCGGGAGACGTCGAGCTGGCGACCGATGTCGGCCAGGGTGTGGCGTTCGACGCCCTCGAGGCCAAAACGCAAGTGCAGAACTTGACGTTCTTGCTCGCTCAAGTGGCTCATCCAGCGCCCCAGTTGTTCCTGGTGCATGCCCCGTTCGACGCGGTCGAGGGGCTCTTCCTCGCTGGAGTCGGCAATCAGATCTCCGAGGAAGCTCCTGCTTTCATCGCCATTGATCGGAGCATCCAAGCTGGAGGTGGTTAGGGCCTGACTCAGCACGCTGTCGAGTTCCTCGAGGGGCATGTCGAGGGCCTCGGAGATCTCCCTCCGATTGGGCATGGCGCCAAGTTTGTGGGCCAGCTCCAGACTGACCCTACGAACGGCGGTGAGGCGCTCGCTGAGATGGACCGGTAGCCGAATGGTGCGGGATTGGCAGGCAATGGCCCGGGTCATGCTCTGGCGGATCCACCAAAAGGCATAGGTGGAGAATTTGTAGCCACGGGTGGGATCGAATTTCTCTACCGCTCGTTCTAGGCCAAGGGAGCCTTCTTGGATCAGATCGAGTAGTTCAAGACCCTTATTTTGGTATTTCTTGGCAACGCTCACCACCAGTCTGAGATTGGCCTTCATCATCCGCGCCTTGGAGCGCTTACCGATCTTGATGGTGCGCTTGTCTTGGTCGCTGAGTAGGTCAGCTTCAGCTCTGGATTCTCCAGCTGTTGCATGTCCAGTCTCCAGGCCTCCCGCTTCGAGGAGCCGCATCATGGCTTGGACTTGATTGCCAAGCTCGATTTCTTCCGCAGGGGTAAGGAGTGGTTCACGGCCAATGGTGGCCAGGTACCAGGTGATTGGATCGCTACTTCGTCGGCGACTGCTCTCGCTAGCCCTTGGGGATGAAGACGTCATGGCTAGGAGAATCCAGCTGACAACTATGGGAGATTTCCTTGGCGACGGTGTGTGTTGTTAGCAACGCTTCAGCTTTCAATCGCAAATCATCACAAAAGCAGTTTTGTGGCATCCCTAAAGGCCCTTTTGTCTGCAATCGGACACCGGACCATTCGTGCCATTGGCGAGGATCGTGGCCACTTCCGGTGGGCTGGGTTGGTTGAGCTGGCAGCCCGCGAGGGCGTGGTCCAGCGCTGCTGCTGCCAGGATCTGGCCATCCCCCCCGGCGCCAGCTCCCCGGCCGGCGGCATAGCCGGCCAGCACATCACCGAGCCCGGCTCTGGCTGCGTGGGGGTTGGCCTTGAGCAGTTGCCAGCGGCGGCCATCGGCGGCGGCCACGATGCTGCGCGCACCCTTGAGCAGCACGCTGGCCCCGCTGGCCTGGGCCGCCTGCAGGGCTGCTTCCAGGGGAGGGAGGGAGGCCCACTGGGGAAACAGGCGGGCGAATTCGCCGGGGTGGGGGGTGAGCCAGGTGGGCCCCCAGCGCTGCTGCAGCCAGGCCAGGCCACCGCCATCCATCTGGGACAGCCGGTTGAGCCCATCGGCATCGATCACCAGCAGCCCCTCGAAAGCTTGCAGGGGCTGCCAGCCTTCGAGGT
>CAIYSK010000177.1 GCA_903928835.1 uncultured cyanobacterium | reverse complement strand
GCTTGGTCCAGGGCATTGGCGCCTTGGAGCTCGGGATCGCTGGCGAGATGCCGTGGAGTCTCCCCTGTCACCTGGCCCAGTTGGCTGAGCAGTTCGCTGAAGCGCATCACGGGCTTGGCTGCGGGCAGGGTGAAGTTGGCCGGATCGTAGGTGCGGTCGCTCTTTGGCTAGCCCCTTGTGATCACCAACTGGTCGCGGTGGACCACTTCGACCCCTGCGCGGCCCATCAGCCCCCGCAGTTCCCCGCTGCTGAGGGTGGATAAACCACGACCCAATTCCCGGCCATCGGCGCTCAGCAGTCGCACCGCTTCCCGCCGCCCAAACTCCCCCTCCACGGATTTGACGCCCACGGCCAGCAGGGAGGCCCCCCGCTCCACCAAGGCGGCCTCGGCGCCGCGGTCGAGCCCCAGGGTTCCCTTGGGGAGCAGGGCATGGGCGAGCCAACGCTTGCGGTCGGGTAGGGGGCGCTGGGATGGCTGGAACAGCGTGCCCACCTTCTCGCCGGCGAACAGGGCATCGAGAACCCTCGGATCCCGGCCATCGGCCAACCGCACCCGGATGCCACTGGAGGTGGCAATGCGGGCTGCCGCGATTTTGGTGGTCATGCCGCCGGTACCCCATTGGCCGCCGCCAGTAGCCCCTTGGCTGAAGCGTTCCAACTCGGCGAGGTTGCGCACCTCCTCAATCGGCTGGGCGGAGGCGTCGCTGCGGGGATCTCCTGAATAGAGGCTATCCACATCGGTGAGCAAGATCAACTCATTGGCTCCCACGGCCACCGCCACCAGGGCTGAGAGGGTGTCGTTGTCACCAAAGCGCAGCTCATCGGTGGCCAGGGTGTCGTTTTCGTTCACCACGGGAACCACCCCCCAGCTGAGCAGCTGTTCGAGGGTGCTGCAAGCATTTTGATAGCGGCGCCGGGAGGCGAGATCCCCCCTGGTGAGGAGGACCTGGGCCACGGCGACACCGCAACGGGTAAAGGCGTCTTGGTAGAGGGCCATAAGTTGCCCTTGGCCGACGGCGGCGGCGGCCTGGAGAGCCACCACCTCGGTGGGTCGCTTGGCCAACTTGAGGGCCCCACAGCCCAGGCCCACGGCCCCGCTGGTGACCAGGGCAAGCACATCCCCCTTGGCCTGTTGCCTGGCCAGGCTCGAAGCCAGATCAGCAATGACCGCTTCGGTTGGGCGGTCGACCGTGCCCCGCAGGAGGCTGGTACCCACCTTGATCACCCGCCGCATTCCGTTGCCGGTTGGTGCCATCAGCGGAGGGCTGCACCCATCCATTGCGCCATGCGCAATTCCATTTTCTGCAAACGATCCCGTTGGCAGGGCTGGCCGTTGGCATCAATCGGTTTGACGAGCACCGTGAACAGGCCAAGGCGGTTGCCAGCGATCACATCGGTAAAGAGCCGGTCCCCCACAAGGGCGACCTGGGCGGCTGGAATGTTCAGTTGGGCCAGGACCCGCCTCAGTGAACTGCGACGGGGCTTGCCCGCCGAGGTGGTGAAGGGCAGGCCGAGGGTTTGGGCAACGGAGCCAATGCGTTGACGGGAGGGATTGTTGCTGAGCAGATGGATCGGGAACTGCTGCTTGGCTTGCTGCAACCAAGCCAGGGCCAGGGATGGAACCAGGCTTTGGCGCCGCGGCAACAGGGTGCGATCCACGTCCAGGACCAGGGCCTTGATACCGCGCTCCTGCAGTGCCTCCAGCGGGAGATCCGCCAGAGTGCACTCCATTAACCAGTTGGGGCGCAGCAGCTCAGCGAGCATCAGAGGTCGCCTTCTCGCTCTGCCAATTCGGCTTCGATCCGGGGTTGTACCCGGTCAAATTCCTCGCCTTCCACCAGGATTGCCTCGGTGCCTTGCATTCGAGCAACCACGAAGAAGGGGTCGAGGGGGATGTAAAGGCCATATTCCTGGTTGTCGACCATGAAACTCACAAGAAGTTCATAGGTTTCGGAATCGTCATCGGCGTCCTCGTCGTCCTCGAGGTCTTCGGGCTCGGGTTCATCGAGTTCGCCGCTGACGGTGAGGGTGACGGCGGAGCGCACCAGGGTGAGGTCGTGCTCTTGGAGCACCACATCAGCCACGGAAAGAATGGGCTCGGTGGCATCGATCGTGTCGATCAGCTCGGGATCTTCCTCGTCGTCCAACTGGAACAGGCAGACCGGGGTGTCCACCGGGGTGAGCAACACATAATCATGGCCATCGAGGGGAATCAACTCTTCGAGGAAACAAAGGAGTTGGCGGCCGCGGGTATCGCTCACCAACACTGTCGGCACGTCGCCGGCGTTGGTCATGGCGGAACTGTCAGAGCTCATGGGGTTGTTGTTTGTTTTCTCAGGATGGATCAACGTTGGCTTCTTTGCCGTCATTGGGGGTCGCTGGTTGCACCGGTTCGCCTTGGAGCAGGACCGGTTCAGGCCCCTCGGCCAGCCATTGCTCTAGCAGCAGGGCAGCGGCGGCACTGTCGAGGGCACCGCTGCGATCGCCGTGCAGACCGCGCTGTTCCCCGGCGGCCCAAGTGCTGGCGTGTTCATTGACCCAGGCTAGGGGGAGATCCAAAGATCGGGCAATGCGTTCCCCATAACGGCGGCAGTGGGCTGCTTGTTCCGTGGGCCGGCCTTCGCGATCCAGGGGTAAGCCCACCACGAGAGCCTGGACCCGTCGTTGGTCGACCAGGGGCTTCAGCCGTTCCAGATCCTCAGGAAATTTGGCCCGGGCCAGGGCCCCAAGGGGTGTCACGGTGATCCCTAGGGGGTCGCAGCCCGCCAGGCCAATGCGCTTGCGACCCACATCCAGCGCCAGGGCCGATCGGGCCAGGGGTTGGAGGGGCATCAGCGGGGAATGAGGGGGGTGGGCAGGGGGCGTTGTTGGGGTTGAAGCTGGCCAAACATGGCTTCGAGCCGTTGGGCTGCCAGAGCTGGCAGGGGCTGTTCATGGCGTCGCCAGACGCTTCGGGCCATCAGCACCCGCTCTCCCCGTTCCAGGGCCCCGCGCCCTAGAAGCCAGCTCTGGCGAGGTGCATCACGCACATCGCAGCGGAGCCACAGGTCTTCACCGCGGCCAAAGGATTGCTGGGCTTGGGCCAACAGCAGCTCCGTGGCGCCACCAATCAGGTGTGGCCAGCCGGGATGAACGGTGAGTTCGACGTCATGGCCCCCACCAGCGTGCTCTCCAACCCAGCGCACTCCGGCAACAGCCTCATCCCGGATCCCATCGACCAGCAACCAGCCCTTGCGATGGCTTTGGTCAAGCAGGTCTTCGACCCGACGATCGAGCAGTTGCCGAAGTTGGGCAGGGCAAGCTGCCTGCTCGAGGTGCCAGAGCAGGGCCCCGGTGCGCCGATTGAGCGGCCGCAGTTGGAGGGAGCCAAGGGCAGAGCTGTTGCCCCTTTGGGCCCCATTGGCGCCGGGCCAGCACCAGAGTTGGTCGGTGCGTAGGGGTTGGAATCCTTGTTCCCGCAGCAGGGCCAGGCGCTGGGAATCCAAGCTGGAGGCCGTGGCCATCCAGCTGGTGGCATCCTTGGCCTGGTGGATGGCTTCCCGCAGCAGGGTTGAAGCCAAATCCCTTTGACCGGTGGGGTTCAGAAGGCACAGGTGCTGCACCTGCCAGCAGCTGCCGCTGCGGTTGAGCCGGCTGGTCACAATCAGGCCCAGGGGATTGTGCTCGCTAAAGGCGACCAGAACCACCGGTGCAATTGGCTGGCGGGCGGCGAGGGCGTGGATCAGCCTCTCCGGTAGCCCCAGCCAAACGGCCCGCTGCAGAACGCTCTGGAGCGGTAGGAACGTTGGATCACTGAGCAACGGCAGGTGCCAACCCGCCAGCGGTTCAAGCCGCCAACTTGAGGGGCACGGCCACCCTGGGGACGGATTTGGGTCTGGTTCAACCGCCATGGGGGTGGTTCCAAGGGGACCCTGAAACCCGAGTCTATCGATCTTGATTGGAATCAATCGGTTTGGCTGGGCCCTAGGACCCCCGAACCAGCACGAGGGGTGTGCGTTCGTTGGCGTTTCCGGCTGGGTTGGGCCTGAGGGCTCGCTCCAGCAAGGCCAGATCACAACCTTTGCTCGCGGCGAGAACCTTGACCCGGCCCAGGTCGTTCACATCCACAACTGCCACGGCCACGCCCAGGGCATCAGCCATGCGATGGCAGAACTGCCCAGGCTCCTGGGGCCCCATCACCAGGGTTTGGTCATAGGGCGGAGTGGTGCCGGTGATGTCATCAATCAGCCGGGCTTGTTCTCCGGCCAGCCGATAAAACCAGCCCTTGAAGCCAAGGGTTTTTAGCCCGGTGCCAATCAGCCAGGCGCCGAGGATCCTGGCTGGGCCTTCCCGGTCAATCAGGCTCTGCATCCCGCAGGCTGTGGCCAAGCTGCTGGTGGGGTGGAACACCCGGCAAAGCAACCGGGCCAGGGCCGAGGGGGCCAGGGTGGCGGGATGGAGGTACTGGCCTTGCATCACTGCCAGGGGTGTTTCGCCAATGGTGAGCACGTCGCCGCTCTGCCAAAGGTGGCCGGCATAACGGCGCAACACCTCTTCGGGATCGTCGAGAACACCGAGGAGGTGGGTGCCGATGGGTAGCACTTGGCAGCGATCGCCCTGGCGCCATGTAGCGGTGTTGGCGTTGATCGGTTGGGGTTTGCGCAGGGGAACAAGAAATCCATCCCGGCGGTGCAGGCGTCCGAAGGGCCCGTAATTGACCCAGAGCACGTCGATCCACAGGGTGTCGATGAGTTTCTCGATCGCAATGCCTGGGGCTGCTGTGATGCTGATCTCCAGGCGAGCCCGGGTGCTCTTGCGCCCTTTCACGATGTAGGCGGCCCAATAGTGATCGGGCCTGCTGTCCTCATCGGGATGGAGGGCCACAATCTGGGTTTTTACCTCCAGATTGCGGAGGTCACCGTTGCCCAACAAGGTGGGATTCAAGCTGATCTCCGGCACGAACACTTCCATGCGCCGGTGGGGATTGGCGATGGTGATCTCCCCGGTGACCGTGACCCCCTGGGGGCTGCTCTCCACCTGGAAGGGGCCGGCCTTCAACTGCAGGGGCGAGGCGGGCCTGAGGCGATGGCGGAGTTCAAGCCATAGCAGGCTTAGGCCCAGCAGCAGGACCGCGAGCGGCAGGAAGTTCAAAACCAAGAACAACGGAACGCGAATCGCCGGAGCGTAATAGGGCCCCAGGCTGGCCTAGACCATCTCCTGGGGCTTCACGTAACGATCAAACTCATCGGCACTGATTTCGCCCAGCACCAGGGCGGCCTCCTTGAGGCTCAGCTGGTGCTTGTGGGCGTGCTTGGCGATGCCGCTGGCCCGGTCGTAGCCGATGGCTGGGGTCAGGGCAGTGACCAACATCAGGCTTTCGTTGAGGAGACGCTCAATCCGCTTGGTGTTGGCCTCCAGTCCATCCACACAGAAGCTGCGGAAGCTGGTCGCCGCACCACCCAGCAGGGAGATGCTCTCGAGCACGTTGTGGGCAATCAGGGGCTTGAACACATTGAGTTCGAAATTGCCCTGGCTCGCCCCAAACTGCACAGCCGTGTTGTTGCCCATCACCTGGGCAGCCACCATGGTGAGGCTTTCGCACTGGGTGGGGTTCACCTTGCCCGGCATGATCGATGAGCCCGGTTCATTTTCGGGAATAACCAATTCGCCGAGGCCGCAGCGGGGGCCGCTGCCGAGCCAGCGCACATCATTGGCGATCTTCATCAGCGATCCGGCCAACACGGTGAGGGCCCCATGGGCCGCCGCTAGGGGTTCATGGCCTGCCAAGGCTTGAAATTTATTGGGGGCACTGATGAAGGGCAAGCCCAGGCGCTCGTCCAGCCGCTCGGCAACGGCTTCGCCAAATCCCTTGGGGGCATTGAGACCCGTGCCCACGGCGGTACCGCCGATGGCCAATTGATACACCTGGGGGATGGTGTGCCTGAGGCTTTCAAGCCCGAGTTCGAGTTGGGCGACGTAGCCACTGAATTCCTGGCCCAAAGCCAGGGGCACGGCGTCCTGTAGGTGGGTGCGGCCGATCTTCACGATCCCCGCAAAGGCCTCACTTTTCTGCTGCAGTGAGCTGATCAACCGTTCGATGGCGGGGATCAGCTGCCGTTCCAGTTCGATCGCGACGGCGATGTGGAGAGCCGCCGGGAAGGTGTCATTGCTGGATTGGCTGAGGTTGACGTGGTCGTTGGGGTGCACCGGACTCTTGCTACCCATAACGCCGCCGGCCAGCTCAATCGCCCGGTTGGCGATCACCTCATTGACGTTCATGTTGGTTTGGGTGCCCGAGCCCGTCTGCCAAACCTTCAGGGGGAACTCGGTATCCAAGCGGCCGGATGCCACCTCTTCAGCGGCGGCCACGATCAAGCGGGTGAGCTCTGGATCCAGCTTGCCCTTGGCGCCATTCACCTCGGCGCAGGCCGCCTTGAGCTGGCCGAAGGCGTGCACCACGGCCAATGGCATGGCTTGGCCAAAGGGAAAGAAGTGGATCGATCGCTGGGTTTGGGCGCCCCAGTAGTGGTCCTGGGGAACCTCAATAGCCCCCAGGCTGTCGGTTTCGACCCGGTGGGGCAGGTGCGGCTCGGCCATCAGCGGCTGACAACCTCGGCATTCAGCTCGTTGAAGCTCACAGTGGTACTGGTGGTGCCCCCTTCAGGCAAGGGGATGCCCGTGGCTTTGCTCACGCCATCGTTGATGCGGTCCACGTCCACCAGGCCGCTGGCGTTGAACACCACCTTTCCATCGGGGTCAAACACCACCACCTGGGGAATGACCCCATCCCAGTAGGTGGCTGGGTCGGTGGGGCCTTCGGTGGGGCGGTTTTGCAGGGGGTCGATCACCAAGGGAATCAACTCAATCCTGTTGCCCCAGAGCCGTTGCAGTTCGGAGACCACCGGGGAAAACTGTTTGCTCGCGGCATCGTCATCGAGGTAATAGATGACGGCTGCTGGGCGGCGATCGGCCATGGCCTGGGCCAGGCTGCTGCGGGGGGGCACCAGGGAGCCGTTGCCGGCGTAGAGGGCGTAAATATTGCCGTCGTAGGTGTTGTTCGTGAGGGCAGCGGCGGCCGGTTGAACCCCCAGTCCCGTGAGGCCGATCCACAGGGCAACCAATACACCGAGGAGGTGGCGACCAGGCAGGCGCAACGGCACGATTTCAGCGCTCAATGTGGCGCCATTGTGGCCTTTAGCCGCGGCTGAGGCTGCGGCCCATGCCCTGGCGGATGCCGCGGCCCACTAGGCCAATCGAACGGCCCACCACCTGGGTGAGCAGCACCACGAACAGATCACCGAGCCCCTTGATCAGGCTTTGCAGTTGGGGGGCGAGGGCGTCCCGGGTTTCAAGGGAGAGGGTCACAAGCTGCTGGACCCAGCCCAAGTCCCGCAATTCGGCATCACGGGGTTCGGTGAGATCGACCAACGCAATACCCCCGGTTTGGAGGGAGAAGAGCGATCGCCGGCTTTCGTAAAGGGATTTGGGCCTGACAAACCAGCTGTTCCAGCGTTGTTGGGCGTTGAGTTGGTTGCGTAAGCGTTCCAGGTTCCGGGTGGCCAGCAGCTCTGGTTGCAGCAAGTAGCGGCGTAATTCCGGCCAGCTGGCACAACAGGAGAGCACCTCGCTGCTGATCAGTTCGGCGCTGCGCACCAACCAATTGGCCAGTAGTTGCTCCAGATACAGCACGGCCCGGGGTTCATCCGCCGGCACCAACTGGCCATCCACCAAAAGCGGTTGGCCGTGGACCAGGGCCGCGAGCATGGCCTGGGCTTCGGGGAGTTCGGGGTCGGAGCCAGCCAGGTCGCTGCCCTGGATAAGGGCCTCGGCCACCCCCTGGAGGCTGCCTTCCCGGGGAAGTTGGACATAGGGACTGGTGGTGGCCCTGAGGGCCTGTTGGCGCAATTCCAGCTGGAGCTCGTTCCAGCGGGCCTGAAGCTGCTGCCCGTGCAGGTCCTCGGCGAGCAACTGTTGGCGAACGACGTCGCAGTGCTCAAGGAGGGCAAGCATGAGGTCGCGCCGCCGCTCGTCAGCAAGGCCTTGGAGGGCTAAAAGCTGGCTGCTTTGGTTCGCCAGGGCACCTTGGGATGCTGCTTCTAGGCGGCCCCTCAGGGTCTGCCAGATCCCCTCGGCATTGGGGGAGGGCAGGTTCAGTTGGGTGCCAAAACGGGCCTGGGGCATTGGCTTCGAGAAGGCGGTGGGGGCGGCCTCCATCAAGGAGTCCAGGGGGCCCCAAAGCAGCAGCAGACAGTGGCGCGCTGCCTTCAATTCCCTCAGGCGGCCCTGGAGGACGAGCAGGCTGATCGCCCCCCGGGGTGGAGGGCTGAGCAGGGTGAGGCAGCCGTCTAGGTCGGCATCAATTTGTTTGAGGCCGCTGAGCAAAAACCGATGGCCGATGCCCAAACCCGACGGCACGTTAAAGGGGTCTGGGGCCGGGCCATCCGCGAGGGCCACCACCCGGCCTCCGGCAGTCAAGGTGGCGATGGCCTCAAGCAGCTGCTGGGGTTCTGGCGCTTCCAAGAGGCCGGCCACCGGCAATTGCAGCAGTTGGGCCGTGGGGTGGGGCTGGTCCTGGGGAAGGAGCAGCAGGAGCGGTGCGGGTTGCCACCGGCTGCGCAGCTGCTCCAGTTCCCGATCCAGGCCGGCCAGGGTTGCCACGCTGCCCGGATGCCAGATCACCAGTTGGGGTCTGCCCGCTAGCTCTTCGGGATTGGTAGCCACCCGATAACCAGCTTCATGATCCTCAAGAAGACGGGTTAGACCCTCGCGCAGCAGCGGTTCAGCAAACAGCAGCAGCTGCGAAGGCACACACCCAGGTCAAAGGTTGACCCAAAGGTAACCAGCCTGATCAGATTTCTCCAGGTGGGT
>CAIYSK010000176.1 GCA_903928835.1 uncultured cyanobacterium | reverse complement strand
CCTGGCGGAGCGGGCCTTCCTGCGCCAGCTGGAGGGGGGCTGCCAAGTGCCCATTGGGGTGAATTCCCACTTCGAAGGCGACCAACTGGTGCTCACGGGCATGGTGGCGAGCCTCGACGGCCTTCGCCTGATCCGCGACGAAGCCCGCGGCGATCAAACTGATCCAGAGGCGATCGGCATTGCCCTTGCCGAAGCCCTAAGGGCCCAGGGTGCAGGAGAGATCCTGGAGGAGATTTTTGCAACCGTCCGGCCAGAAGCCTGAATCGGCAGAGCCCGAGGTCGACCTAGGGGCCAGGCCGCTCCCCTTCCAATGGAGCCTGCTGGCTTGGGCTGCCCTGGTCGGCACCCTCACCGGTGGGGCCGTGGTGGCGTTCCACGAGCTTCTGGCCTTCATCAATAACGGCCTGTTTGGCACCTTTGTGGAGGGGTTATTGGCCCTGGGCCAAGGCCAACCGCCCGAACTCCCCCCCGAGCTACCGCCGATCGCCCAAGCCACGGCCACGCCCATGCAGGCCCTGCTGCAGGTGGGCCTGGGCGGCCTTGGCTATCTGCCCCCACCCCCGGCGGCACCCGAACCGCCACCGCTGCCCACCTCCCTGCTGCCCGATTGGCTCAGCCTCTGGCCCGTGGTGGTGGTGCCAACCCTGGGGGGCTTTGTGGTGGGCCTGATACGGCGCTTCTCGGGCGACCTGGGCCCGGGCCTACCCAGCCTGATGGCGATGGCTGATGGGGCCGTCACGGCAAAGCCCAAGCTGCCCTTCCAACGGCTACTGGGGGCATCGGTGAGCTTGGGGAGCGGGGCCTCCCTCGGGCCTGAGGGCCCCAGTGTGGAAAGCGGAGGCAACATCGGCCTCTGGGTGGCCCTGCGCGGCAGTCTTTCGCCCCAAAGCCAAAAAGCCCTGGTGGCCGCCGGGGTGGCCGCCGGTTTGGCCGCGGGCTTTAAGGCCCCCATTGCCGGGGTCTTCTTCGCCCTGGAAGGCAGTTTCAGTGGCCTGCAGGGTCGCCCCAGTGTGCGGGCCGTGTTGGTAGCGGCCGTGGCCTCTTCGCTGGTCACCCAGCTGGCGCTGGGCGATTCGCCGATCCTGCGCCTGCCCGCCTACGACGTGCGCTCGCCCCTGGAACTGCCCCTCTATCTGGGCCTGGGCCTGCTGGCGAGCTTGATGTCCTGGGCCCTGGTGAGCCTGTTGGCAGCCGGCCGCAGTGAGGCCCTCCAAAGCCGGTTGAACAAGCTGCCGGCCGGGGTACCCACCGCCATCGGGGGTGCCTTGGTGGGCCTGATTGCCCTGCTCTTCCCCCAGGTGCTGGGGGTTGGCTACGACACCATTGAGGCCCTGTTGGGCAGCAATGGGGGTGTGCCCCTGGCCACCTTGGTGGCCCTGTTAGGGGTGAAACTGCTGGCGACGGGGATCAGCAACGCCACCGGCTTTGTGGGGGGCGGGTTTGCCCCCTCCCTGTTTTTAGGAGCCGTTCTGGGCAATTGCTACGGCCAATTACTGGGCGAAAGCGGCTTGCATTTACCGGTGGCGGAACCGCCGGCCTACGCGATGGTGGGCATGGCCGCTGTGCTGGCGGGCAGCGCCCGGGCCCCGCTTACGGCCCTGTTGCTGCTGTTTGAGCTCACCCATGACATTCGGATTGTGCTGCCCCTGATGGCCGCCGCAGGCTTGAGTGCGGCCCTGGTCGAACGCTGGCAGGGGTTGGCCGATCCAGGCCTGCTTGGGCCCGATCTGCTGGAAGAGAAGCGGCGGCGCCAACTCACCAGCTTGTCTGTGCGGGATGCCTATGAACAGGAAGCCCCCCTGGTGCTCCCGGCTGCGTTGCCGGCCCAGGAGGCCCTCGGCCAGCTTGTGGAAAGCCATGGCCACTGCTTGGTTGTGGCTGATGGCCCCTGGGTGCTGGGCCTGGTGACCCTGCCCGATCTGCAGCGGGCGCTGAGTGCCTACCAAGCTGCCGGCATCGATCACAAGCCAATGGGCCAAAAACCAACGGCCAAAGAGACAACGGCCATCCCCACCCTCCAGTCCTGCCGCCGGGGGGATTTGGTTTGGCTCCCCGAAACGGCCCATCTGGCCCAATTGGAGGATCAACTCAGCCCGAACGGACTGCGCCAAGTGCCGATCTTTGCGGTGCCGGCCGGTGTAGCGGGGGCCCTGCCCCACGGTTTACCCAGCGGGGGGCTGCCCCTTTCAGCCTTGCGGGGACTGGCCAGCCGGGATGGCCTATCGAGGGCCCTGGCCAAACATCTCACCCAAGCCGGCCCAAACCTGAAGCTGGTCGGGGAGGAGCCCAGGGATGAAGAACAAACGAAGGTTTTGGATTCTTCAAGCCCTTCTGACACTTCAACCACTTTCAGTTGATGCCAGGGGCACGCCCTTGCCCCGGCTCGCGGACCCCTTGGAAGGCCGGATCTACGACAACCAGCCGGGCCATGATCCGCTCGAGATCGGGCGCCGAGAGCTCCCCATCACTGGCCCACTTCAGCGCCGTGCTGTTCAGCTGGTCGAGGTGGCGAGTTTGGGGAGTGGACATCAGCAAACCCTTGATCCACAAAAATAGGCAGTGAACAGCCAATAGAAAAGAATTCTGGGCTGATCTACAGAAAGTCTTTGGGGTTGGACTGTTGGGTCGTTTGAGGGTTTTGCCGTTTGGGTGTTTTGGCGCTGGGGCGGGTTTGGCTTTTCCCCGTTGGCGAAGAAAGGGGCCAAACCCGAAAAACTGGACTTCTGGGCTAGTTGACCAGCTGGGCTTCGATCGTGGCCAAATAGCGGCCTTCGCAATCTTTGATGATCTTGACGGCCTCAGCCGAATCAAAGAAGCCATTCACCTTGCAGGTGCCGGGCTTTTTGAGATCCTTGTAATGCTCCCAGTAGTACTGGGTTTCCTTGAGCCAATGGTCGCCAAGCTGGGTGTAGCTGGTGATGTGGTCCATCCGCTTGTCATCGGCCAGCACGGCGATGACCTTGTCATCAACTTCGCCGCCATCGTCGAATTTCATGATGCCGATAATCCTGGCCTCCACAATCGATCCGGGCACCAGGGGTTCAGTGACACCAACGATTTCAATATCCAAGGGGTCACCGTCCTCGTCCCAGGTGCGGGGAATGCATCCATAGGCAAAGGGATAGGACAGGGAGGAATAGCCCACCCGATCCAGCTTGAGGTGGCCGGTTTCCGTGATCAGTTCGTACTTGTTGATCGTCATGGAATTGAGCTCAACGATCGTGTTGAGCCGCAATTCCGCTTCATCGGCGAAGGCCGGCAGCACATGCAGCAGGTTGAGCATGGTGCGGCTGGGGGCGTGGTCGATATTCGCCATGAAAAAAGAAGCTTTTGCGCGGCGGCATCCTAAGGAGCCACCAACCGCTCCAATTTGGCCCTGAGGTAGGCCAGGAAGGGTTCGGCTCTGAGGTCGTGGCCGCTCACCTGCTTCACCAGCTCTTCGCCATTGACCTGGCGGCCCAAGGGATAGACGTGCTCCGCTAGCCACTGCTTGAGGCTGGCCCCATCCCCTTTGGCGACCCGCGCTTCGATGGCGCCCGCCCCGCCGAGGTCCCGTTCCATGGCCTCGCCCAGCTGGGCACTGATCAGGTGCCCAAGGGCATAGGAGGGGAAGTAACCAAACAGGCCCTCGCTCCAATGCACGTCCTGGAGGCAGCCTTCGCTGTCATGGGCAGGGCGCAGATCCAGCAGCTCGGCCATGCGCCGGTTCCAGTGGCCTGGAAGCTCCGCCACGGGCAAATCCCCTTCCAGCAGGGCGAGCTCGAGTTCGTAACGCAGCACGATGTGAAGGCAGTAGCTGATTTCATCGGCCTCAACCCGAATCATTCCCGGTTCGAAGGGATTGAGGCAGCGCCAGAACCCCTGGCTGGTGCGCCAGGGGCTGGACGAGCCAGGCTTCGCCCCACCCAAGCCGGGGTTCGCCAAGCTCCACGCCGCGGCGATCGAGGGCTCCAGGCGCTGGGCAAAGGCCTGACTCCGCCCCACCCTGCATTCCCAGAACAGGCTTTGGCTCTCGTGCACCCCCATGGAGGTGGCATCCCCCAGGGGCCAAGGGAAGTAGTGGTCGCCGCTGCGGGGCAGCCCCTGCTCATAGAGGGAATGGCCCCATTCATGGGCCGTGGCCAGCAGGGCTGAGAGGGGTTGGCCCGCCACCACCCGGGTGGTGATGCGGAAATCGGCCGGCCCCAGGGTGCAGGAGAAGGGATGGGGTGAGCGGGCGGTTTGGCAGCGATTGGGATCAAAACCCCAGCTGGTCAACAGCTCCTCGCAGAGCTGCTGTTGGCTGCTCTCTGGCAGATCCCACGCAGTCGATGGCTGCCTACTGGCCGCGGATCGGGCCCGCTCGATCAGGGCTGGAAGTTCATGGCGCAAGGGAGCGAATAGGGCATCCAGCCGCGCCTTGCTGATGTCGGGCTCAAAAGGCTGGGCCAGGGTTTCCCAGCAACTACGGGGCTCAGCCAACTGGCGGGCCTGCTCCTGGCGCAGCCCCACCAGCTCCTTGAGGGAGGGGGCAAACAAACTGAAATCGCCCTTGGCCTTGGCCTCCTGCCAGCGGGCATAGCCCTGGGCCTGGGCCTGGGCGATACGGCCCACCAGGGCGGCATCCAAACGGTATTGGCGTTCAAATTCCTGGCGCAGCAACTGGAGATTGCGGCCCATGGGACCTGGGCTGCCCCCCCATTGCGCTTCTGCGGCGGAGAGCAAGTCCGCATAGGCGCCACTGCTCTGGCGGCCATGGAGTTGCTGGGCCAGCAGGGCCAACTGTTCGCCCCGCCAATCCGCCCCCGCGGCAGGCATGGCGGTGTTTTGGTCGTAATAGAGGGCGCTATGGATCGATCCCAGCAGCTGGGTGGTGTGTAGATAGGCCCGCAGCTTCTGCAGGGGTGCCTGGCTGGGATCAGCCATCTACCGAGGTCAAATCAAGCGCGGGCAAATCAACCCAGTGCAGCTGCATGGGCACGGCCCCTTCGAGGCTGGCCTTCACGGGACAAGTCTCGGCCGTGCGGCGCAGGAGGGCCACCTGTTGGGGCTCCAGGGCCTGGGGCAGGCTGATCCAAGCCTCAAGCAGGGCGATTTTGCGCACCGCGCCGGAGGTCATCGTCTTTTCGACCCGTACCTCGGCACCCTCCAGGGCCAGGCCGTGGCGCTCAGCCACGATGCCCATCACCGTGAGGATGCAATTGGCCAAGGCCGTAGCAATCAGATCGGTGGGGGAAAACCGTTCGCCTCTGCCGTTGTTGTCGATGGGGGCATCGGTGTCGAGTTCCGAACCCGATGGGCCGTGCACCGCAAGGCAGCGCAACTGACCTTGGTAGCGGCATTGAATGCTGGTCATGGGTGCGTTCCAGCGCGGGTAGGTTTTCGGAACCACTTTGGCCGATGCGACCGTGCTTCCCTTCGCCCTGGTTCCCACCGCCCCCGTCGAGGGGCTGGCCCGGGCCATCCACCTCTCGGTAGCGCCGGTCTTTTTGCTGGCGGGAATCGCTGGTTTGCTGAATGTGCTGACCAACCGACTCAACCGGATCGTTGATCGGGCACGCCAGCTGCAGAAAGAGGATTCAACAGGCGCCAACCGGGATGGCCCGCTGGAGCTGGGGGTTCATAAGAAACGCATCCGCCTGGTGATGAAGGCGATTGAGTTGTCCACCGTCACCATCCTGCTGGTGGCCCTGGTGGTGTCGATTGTGTTTGTGAGCGCAGTCGCAGCGATCGATCTGGCCCTGATCGTGGTGCCCCTATTTGTGTTGGCGATGGGATGCCTGATGGTCGCCGTGGTGCTGTTTTTGCGCGAGGTGCAATTGGCCACCGGTCAGTTGCGCCGGCGTTTCTAGGTTCCTCTTCAGCGGCCCTCAACCTATTTCTTGCTGCAGTAGTTCCCACCCACGTTCATCCAGCCGGAGGGGCAAGCCTGGCCATTGGTGGGCTGAACGGTGTAGCTGGCCAGGCCAAGGGTGCTGCACTTGCCATTGAGGGTGTCCACATAGCCAATGGGGCAAATGGTGCCAAGCTTCGGCACCACCCGCTGGGCCTGGGCAGGGCTTTCAACCAGGGCGACCGTGGCCGCAAGCAGGAGACAGGAGATCAGGGAACGCATGGCAGCTCTTCAACTTCAAGAGTCACTCCCAAAATGCTAAGCGGCTTCACGGTTGTGGTGGCCTTGGAGGGCCAATGGCGCCTCCACGACCAACCCGTGCTGCATCAAGCGATGGACTTGGTGCGACGCCACCCGGGCGGACGCTTGGTGTTGCTGGCAACTGGAGCGGAAGGCCAGCGCCTCAGGGGACCCCACCGACGCAAACTCGACCATGACGCGGTGCGGGCCTTGGATGCCCGCGCCGGCGCCCTGGGGATCCCCCTGCTTTGCTTCCCCAATCTGACAACCGCGGCGGCCCTGAAGGTTGTGGCGCCGCTGCTGCAGCCGGATGTGGTTTTGTATGG
>CAIYSK010000175.1 GCA_903928835.1 uncultured cyanobacterium | reverse complement strand
GGCCCTGCTTGGCCCCTAGCCCCAGGGCTGAAACATGCTGTTGTGCAATTGATCCCTTTGCCGTGGCCATTGCCGGCCCCAATTCGCCCATCGAAGACGGTGAATCCCTTCCAGGAGAGCCCCTTTCAGCGTCAGAGCTGATCGCCATCCTGCGCCAACGCTGGCAGGCCACCTACGACCTGCAACTGGTGAAGCGCCAAGGCCGTTTTCACGTCCAGGTGATGTGGGCTTATTTGGAGCAGCAGTCGTTCCCCCTTGGGCCTGAGGCGTATCGGCTCAAGCTTGACGACTTGGTGGGCTTGCTCAACGGCCTCGGGGTTGCCGCCCAGGTGCGCCAATGGCTCCTCACCACCGCCGATAAACCCCGACTCGGCCGGGCCATGACCTTGCCCCTGGAGATCCCTCCCGAACGGGCCAGCGAGTTTTTGCTTTAGCTCGCTGGGCTAGAGCTCGTTGGGGTTGGCCTAGGAGCGTGGGGCGCTGCTGGTCTTGAGCCGCTCCGCCAGAGCCACGAGGGCCACCCCCAGCAAAAACAAGGCGGTGATGGCGCCTGAGAGCAGGAGCATGGTGACCGGATCGGTGGATGGCGTGAGAACGGCACCCGCGATGGCCGCAATCACCACCACCCAGCGCCAGGCGGCGAGCATGGTGCGAGCTTTGACCAGTCCAAGGGCCCCCAGCAGCAGCTGGAGCACCGGCAGTTGGAAGGCCAGGGCTGTAGCCACCATCAGCAGAAGAACAAAGTCGAGATAGCGCTCAATGGACCAGCTCGGTTCCACTACATCGGCGCCATAGTTGACCAAAAACGTCAAGGCAGCGGGCACCAGCGCCCACCAGGCAAAGGCCAGACCTGCTGCGAACAGCACGGCCGAGCCGGCGACAGCCGGTGCCACCAGCCGCCGTTCCCGGCGCGTCAGGCCCGGCAGCACGAAGGCCAGCACTTCGTAGAGCACGTAGGGCAGGGCCAGGGTGAGGCCGGCATAGCCAGCCACCTTGATGGAGACAAACAGGAACTCCCCCGGGGCCAGTTGCAGAAACCGGATGCCGTGGGCGGGCACCTCCAGCAGCTTGACCAGGGGTTTGACAAACACCAGGCAGGCGGCGGCCCCAAGGACCACGGCCAGCAAGCTGCGCAGCACCCGGTTGCGCAATTCCTCCAGGTGATCCACCAGGGTCATGTCCACTTCCCCGGGGAAGTCGCTGCTGGGATCTGCAGCTTCCGGTTCGGGCATGGCAATCCGAATGGGAGGCGGTGGGGGCAGGGGCGTGGTCATGGCTTCTGCGCTGCAAGGAGGCTAAGGGCCCTTCCTGGTTCACCCCAGAGTTGTTCCGCCTGGCGATGGCGCACGGTGCCCGGGGCAGCGCCAGGGATGCGCTGCAGGGCCTCAATCGGAACCATCACCACGGGCACCCGGCTGTTGCCCCTGCCGCGGCTGAAATGGGCTGCCAGATCGGCGGCTGTCTGGAGATCTTCGTCGGTAGCCATCCCTTCGGAAGCTTTGAGCACCACGTGGCTGCCTGGCAGTTCTTGGGCATGGAACCAAAGGTCGCCGCGGCGGGCCTGCTTAAACGAAATCCACTCGTTCTGGCGGTGGTTTCGGCCCACCTGCACGGCCAGGCCCCCCAGGCTCTTCACTTGCAGGGGCTCGGGTTGGGCCGGCTCCGCCAGCTTCCGTTCACGGCGACTGGATTGGGCCCCAGGAAATGTTTTTGCCCTTGTCGCCTTGGCCTTGCCGCCGCTGCCGAGGAGCTCCTGGAGTTCATTTTGCAGCCCTTCGATCTCTGGGATGGTGCTGGCCTGGTCCAAAAAGATGAGACTGTTTTCTAGGGCGGCCAGCCGCTGGTGGTGGAGTTCGAGCCGCGGCGTGATCGCTGCCACCGAGCGGCGCAATTTGCGGGCCCGCTTGTAGAGCTTCTGGGCCGTTTCAACGCATTGGCGGCTGGGTTGTCGCTGGCTCAGGAGGGCGTCGGCCTGCTGCTGCATGGTGTCGCTTTCGGGCACCGCCTCCAACAGGGCCTGCTGGGCCTGGGCCTCGCGGGCCTCCCGCTCGGCGGCCCGTTGCAAGGTTTGGCCCAACTGGTGGCGGCGCTGGGCCAACCGTTGTTGATCCAGATGGTTGCCGTAGTAGGCCGCCATGGCTTGGTTAATCGCCAGGGGCGGGCCCTGGGGACTGGAGAGGTTCGGCCAGCAGCGGTAGCCGCCGCCGTTTTGCTGCCAAGCAAAGTCTTCGGCTTCCACGCACCCCAGCCAGCACTGCCAGCGCTCCCAAAGCTGGTGCCATTGGCTGGCTCCGAGGTCCTCCACCGCCAAGCCCTGCCAGTCGGCAGGCAGCAGCTGCTGGATTAAGGCCGGACTCATGCCCTGGTAGGCGCTGGCTAGGGCTTGACCAAGGGGGAGGGGCAACAGGTTGAGGCGCCGCTGCCAGCTGGCCATGGTTTCGCCGCCCTGGGGTGGTTCCCCGGCGAGGGGGGGCGGTGGGTGGTAGGGGTCGCCGGTGCCAATCGGCCGAAGCCTTGATTGCTGGGGTTTCACCTGGCGGGCCAGGGCGATCGCCTGCCTGGTTTGATCCAGCAGCAGCAGATTGCTGTGCCGCCCCATCAGTTCCACTACCAGGGTGCGTTCGATGGCCTCACCAGGGCGCCGGGAAAAGCCCAGTTCCACCACCCGCTCCCAGCCGGCCTGGGAGATTGAGCCCAGGGCCAGGCCCCGGAGGCTGTGCTGGAGCTGCTGGGCCAGGGTGCTGCCATCCCCGAGGCGGGGGGGGGCGGCCACGCTATGAACCCGGGCCGCTTCGGCCTGCCAACTCAGCTCGAGCCAATGGATCCCCTCCAGGCTGCGCAGCCCGATTTGGATGCTGTGGGGAGTGGCCTGTTGGGCCTTCTCAAAGCGGCTGGGCAGGAGATGGCTGCGCCATTCACTGAGCACAGCCTTGAGGCTGGTCACATCCATTGGCTGCAAGCGAGCCTGGGGCTGCGCGCGGTCCATGGCTAGGGCAAGGCCTTCAATGCTGGCTTCTACTCTGCAACCCCAAGCTGTTGCCTGCCATGGTCGATGCCGTTACCGGCCGCCTCACCTTGATCAGTGGTCCCAGTGGCGTAGGGAAGGGAACCCTGGTGGCGCAGCTGCTGGCGAAGCATCCAGAGATCTGGCTGTCGATTTCTGCCACGACGCGTAGCCCCCGGGTCGGCGAAGTGGACGGTCAGCATTACTTTTTTTCGAGTCGGGAGACCTTTGAGCAGCAGGT
>CAIYSK010000174.1 GCA_903928835.1 uncultured cyanobacterium | reverse complement strand
CGCCAGCTTCATGAAGAAGCGCAAGGAGGCCGGTGGTGCTGGCTTCCAGGACGCCATGCTCAAACTGCTCAACACCCTGCCCACGGTGTTGAAGTATTTGCCGGTGGAGAAGGCCCAGGATGCCCGCTCCTTCATGCTCAGCTTCCAGTATTGGCTGGGCGGCACTCCGGACAACCTCCGGAATTTCCTGCTGATGCTCGCGGATAAATACGTCTTCCCCAAAGGTGAAGATGGTCGCCCCGAGCTCGCCATTGCCGATCCGGTGGTCTTTTCAGACCTCGGCATCTGGCACCCCATGGCCCCGGGGATGTTTGAAGACCTCAAGGAATATCTCAATTGGACCGCGAGCCGCAGCGAGCTCTCCGAAGAGGCACGGAAGGGGCCGGTGATCGGCCTGGTGCTCCAGCGCAGCCACATCGTCACCGGCGATGAAGCCCACTACGTGGCGGTGATTCAAGAGCTCGAATACCGCGGTGCCACGGTGATTCCCGTGTTCTGTGGCGGCCTCGACTTCACCAAACCGGTGAATGCCTTCTTTAAGGACCCCCTCAACCCCGACCAACCCATCGTTGATGCCGTGGTGAGCCTCACAGGGTTCGCCCTGGTCGGAGGCCCCGCCCGCCAGGACCATCCCAAGGCCATCGAAGTACTCAAGAGCCTCAACCGCCCCTACATGGTGGCCTTGCCCCTGGTGTTTCAAACCACCCAAGAATGGGAGGAGAGCGATCTGGGCCTCCACCCCGTGCAGGTCGCGCTGCAGATCGCCATTCCCGAGCTGGATGGCGCCATTGAGCCCATCGTGCTCTCCGGCCGGGACGACGCCACCGGCAAGGCCCACACCCTCCAAGACCGGGTGGATGCGATCGCCGAACGGGCGATTCGCTGGGCCTCCTTGCGCACCAAGCCCCGGGCCGAGAAAAAACTGGCCATCACGGTGTTCAGCTTCCCCCCCGACAAGGGCAACGTGGGCACGGCGGCCTACCTGGATGTCTTCGGCTCGATCTACCGGGTGCTCGAAGAGATGAAGGCCAAGGGCTACTCCATCGACGACATGCCCCGCACGCCGAAGGCCTTGATGGAAGCCGTGCTGACCGATCCGGAAGCCCTCGCCGGTGCCCCGGAGCTGGCCATTGCCCACCGCATGAGCGTGGCGGAGTACGAGCGGCTCACCCCCTATTCCGAACGGCTCGAAGAAAACTGGGGCAAGCCCCCTGGAAACCTCAACTCCGACGGCACCAACCTGCTGATCTACGGGCGCCACTTCGGCAATGTGTTTGTGGGGGTGCAACCCACCTTTGGCTACGAAGGTGACCCCATGCGGTTGCTCTACTCCCGCAGTGCCAGCCCCCACCACGGGTTTGCCGCCTACTACACCTACTTGGAGAAGGTGTGGCAAGCCGATGCAGTCCTGCACTTCGGCACCCATGGATCCCTGGAGTTCATGCCCGGCAAGCAGATGGGCATGAGCGAAACCTGCTATCCCGATTCCCTGATCGGTGGCCTCCCCAACCTCTACTACTACGCCGCCAATAACCCCTCCGAGGCCACGATCGCCAAACGTCGCGGTTACGCCTCCACGATTTCCTATCTCACCCCACCAGCCGAAAATGCTGGCCTCTACAAGGGTCTGAAAGAACTCGGCGAACTGGTGGGTTCCTACCAACAACTGCGGGAAAGCTCCCGGGGGGTGCAGATCGTCAACGCCATGGTCGAAACGGCGCGTCAATGCAACCTCGACAAGGACGTAGCCCTACCCGAGCTTGACGCCTCTGAGATCGACCTGGACGCCCGGGATGCGGTTGTGGGCGCGGTCTATCGCCAACTGATGGAAATTGAGAGCCGGCTGCTGCCCTGCGGCCTTCACACCATTGGCAAGCCCCCCACCGCCGAGGAAGCGATCGCGACCTTGGTGAATATCGCAGCCCTGGAGCGCGAAGAGGATGGGCTCCGCTCCCTGCCAGCCCTGCTGGCAGAAAGCTTGGGTCGCACCATCGACGACGTGTACAAGGGCAATGACGATGGCGTCCTCGTCGATGTGGAGCTCAACCGCACGATCACCGAGGTCTGCCGCTCTGCCGTTGGCGCCATGGTGAAGGCCGTCACCGGCGCCGATGGCCGGGTCGACCTGCGGGGCCAATTCGGCTGGTTCTTTGGCCTCCTGGAACGCTTTGGCTTCAAACTGCCCAGCCCTTGGCTAAGCGCTTGCAACGCTGCCGGCTTCCCCGGGGTGGACCAGGCCGAACTCGACAAGCTGTTCGGCTACCTGCGCTTCTGCCTGGAGCAGATCTGCGCAGACATGGAAATGGAAAGCCTGCTGCGGGCCCTCGATGGCGAGTATGTGCTTCCAGGGCCCGGTGGCGACCCGATCCGCAATCCCGGCGTGCTGCCCAGTGGCAAAAACATTCACGCCCTCGACCCCCAATCCATCCCCACCCGGGCAGCCATTGCCGCCGCCAAGGTGGTGGTGGACCGCCTGATTGAGCGTCAGAAAGCTGAGCAGGGCGCCTGGCCCGAAACGATTGCCTGCGTGCTCTGGGGCACCGACAACATCAAGACCTATGGCGAATCCCTGGCCCAAATCCTCTGGTTCATCGGTGTGCGCCCCGTGGCCGATTCCCTCGGCCGCGTCAACAAACTCGAGCTCATCTCCTTAGAGGAGCTCGGCCGACCCCGCATCGACGTGGTGGTGAATTGTTCCGGAGTGTTCCGCGACCTGTTCATCAACCAGATGGGGCTGATCGACCAGGGCGTGAAGATGGCCGCCGAGGCCGATGAACCCCTCGAGATGAACTTCGTACGCAAGCACTCCCAGGACCAGGCCGCAGCCCAGGGCATCTCCCTGCGCGATGCCGCCACCCGGGTGTTCTCCAACGCCAGTGG
>CAIYSK010000173.1 GCA_903928835.1 uncultured cyanobacterium | reverse complement strand
AGCTCCGTATCACCATCAATCGGATCAAGATCCTCACCAGAAAGCAAAGCTCTCCGTCGTTGCACTTCTGCGGCCAACCGTTCGGGATTCCGGCGCGACAGGGTTGTGCTTGGGCTGGAGGCTGGACTCCCTGGTGCCAGATCACTCAAGGGACCTGCAGCGACCAGGCGCTGCACCAATTCGCACAGTACCAAAACAGTCTGATGGAGTTGGGCCAGGTCAGCGCGGATCGCCTGGAACTGGGCAGGGGCTGGATCCGAACCTGGGGAAGAATCATCAAGCCAACAATCCTGGAGAAGGGATCGCGCCCGATCCACCAGGTGGGCCACACCAGCAGGGTCTACCGCTGGACGTTCACCCCGCACAACAGCCCGGTAGTAATCGGCGATCGACCAGGCCGCCGTAGCCGGATCGTCTCCAAACCGAGGGATTAAATGCAGGTGGAGATGGCGGGCACCTTCGCCATAGGCAATGGCGTACACCCGATCACAACCCGTGAGCTCGCGCACCAGCTGGCTGGCCTGTTGAACTGCCGAGCCCCAGGCAGCTGCCTCATCGGACGTGAAGTCGGCTGGTCCACCGACATGGCGGAGGGAATCGAGAAACAACCAACCCACTAGGGGCGAAGGATCGGGATGATGGCGCAGGACCCAAAGACCCGTCCGAGCGATCTCATACCGGCTGGCCGAGGGGTCTCCGATGCCGTGCAGCAGGCAGACGCCACAATCGGCTGGGGGAGCGGCGCTAGGGAACAAGGCGCAAAGCCACCTCGACTACCGCAAAGCCGAGCAGGCCAGCCAAAGCAAGCAAGGAAGCCGAAGGAGGCATAAGCCAAGCCACTCAAGACGCCCAATCCTAAAGCAAATCCGAAGAAATGAGCACCCAAACAGGGTGGGAGTGCTGAAGCCAGGGCTTACCAGAAACCCTTGCCCTTGAGCCAAAGCCCCAGCAACACCAAAGGAACACAGAACACTCCCAAAATTTGCAGCTTCACCACCAGGGGAGAAGGGGGTTTCGCGGCAGCCATCTAGGAGCGGGGGAAGGACAAAAAGGAAAGACAGAGAGGGCAGCAGCAGCCCTGCGAGCAAACAGCTACCGAAAAGTTCCCATCAAAAAGCCCCATGGCTGACGCCAGGGGGCCTCAGGCAAAAGCTGGAAATCAGCCGAGGCCGATCTGGCTCAGGATGCCCTGGCCGGTGAGCAGCTCTGTACCCAGACCGATCACGAAGCCCAGCATGGCAAGACGGCCGTTCCAGGTCTCAGCAAAACCAACGAAGCCAAAACGGGTGGTGTTGTCGGCCATGGTGATGGATGACGAAGGATGGAAACACTGTAACAGAAGATGAAGGAATATTTCCGACCCTTAAGAACTCCTAGTCAATGGCAAGTTCGCCGTCGTCATCCCAGGTGAGATGGGAGGCCAAGTTGCCTGAGTGGGCGTCGCTGGACGGACGGGAGATGGGCTCGTAGCTGTCGTTCACCAGGGGGATGAGTTTGCCGATCTCCTGGGCGATTTGGTCGGTCTTGGGGGGCGTTCCTGGCTGGTTGACGCAGGGATCGCCAAGGAAAAAGTCTGGATCCGAAGGATCTGGCAGGCGTTGATGGGAGGACATGGACCCAAAGACTCAACTCTAGGAAGGGCATAGCCCGAAGACCAAGTACCAATGGCGCCGCGAAGACGCCGCAAGGGCGATGCGGCCATCCCTGGCGGAAAAGAAATGGGGTGAAGGTGGGGCGGTGAACTCTGGAGAAGCGACGGAGATGCCAACCACCAGCAAAAAAGCAGGAAACGGAACAAGCCAAGGCGGCGGGATCTGCAGAAGCACGCTCACGGATCGGACAGGGCAGGAAAGCGAAACCTGTCTTGACTCATTCCTAGGCGTACTTGAATATCTCAGTGAAGCCACCGGGCTATCGATTGAAGACATTGCCGATCTGTTGTCAAGCAAGGAAGGGCCCATGGGTGCCATGGTGCTCGCAGGACACCTTCAAGCAACAATCAAACCTGGGCCATCAGACGTAGCTTTCGCAGAAAAAACGTCATAACGGTATTTCTGCCCGTTAATAAATCGGCCTGAAGATCCATACCCAATCGGAAATCGCAGCGATTATTGCCACGTTTAAATGCATTGGAGCTGGGCTGAACACTCACCTCATAGGCGGGTGGAGTACTCATATCTGCCTTGTTCTGCTGCAACGCATCAGCAGAAATGGCCGTGACTTT
>CAIYSK010000172.1 GCA_903928835.1 uncultured cyanobacterium | reverse complement strand
GCACTGGGCAACGGCCTCTTCCCCGGTGAGGTGGAGGCGCGTGGGTGTAATCGGAACCATGCGAGGTTCCACATCAAAGTAAGCGCAGAATTTGTCCCAGCAAATTTGGGTGTTGGTGCCCATCACCAAATTTGGCCGGCGATCGTCGAGGCCAGCGGCCTTACGTTTCTGACGCCAGTGCCACTTGAGCACCATCCCCCCGAGCATGCAGCCTTCGCTTGATCCGGTAGTAGAGGTGCCGATGGCCTTGGCGGGGTCTTCGGCATGCCAGAGCTCAGCCAGCATGCGTAAACAGCGCTCCTCAAGCTCGGCAGTTTGGGGATATTCATCCTTATCGATCATGTTCTTATCGGCGCATTCCTCCATCAGGCGGCGCGCTTCGGGCTCCATCCAGGTGCCCACGAACGTGGCCAGGTTCAACCTGGCGTTGCCGTCAAGCATCAAGTGATCGTGAATGATTTGGTAAGCCAGGTTGGCTTCCAGCCCACTGTCGGCTAGGCGGTTGCGGGGCAACTGGGTGGGCAGATTTGCGGCCACAAGTTTTCCTTCCGCAAACGTGTTGAGGCCGAGGTGATCAGAGCGGTCGTTCAGGGCCATGAAGGGTTGTGCTGTAGGCCTATTGAAGGTCACCTTTGCTCGCTGGCAAGCGGGTCTTGGTCCGTAGGATGGATGGTGTATTGGGCGTGGCGGCTGAAACCATGCGTGATCGTTCAAATTGTTCGAAGATCTGCGCATGCGGCCCATGGCCCTAGTTGTTACGAGGAAGGCAGACGAGGAAGGGCGTCAGCCCAGGGCGAAGTCCCCTGAGGTTCGCAATGGATTCGGTGGCGGTAGCCCAGCCCGCGGTGCCAAGCGCAAGGGCGGCAAAAAGAAGGCGCCGTCCCTGAGTAAGGCCGATTGGGGCCCCTTGGGCAAGCACCCGGATTTGGATGCGATCGTGGCGAGGCAGCGCTTGCACCTGCCCCTATCTGGCCGCATTACGGAGGTTGATGTGACCCGGGCTTGGAAGACTGCCGCAGGCGAGCACCATCCGGATCGGGGCGGGGAGCACGACACCATGCAGCTTGTGAACGGAGCTCGTGACCTCTTGCTGGGCCGCGGTTTGGCCGGCAAGTAACCAGAAGCCCCTGGGCCGAAAACTCCATGCGGATTGCGATTACGGGATCCCATTCCCTGGGTAAATCAACGGTTGTCAACCAGTGGGTGGATAGGCATCCCAGCTACCGGCGGGAAGAAGAGCCCTATCGCGCCCTATGTCTCTATGGCCCCTACGCAATTGATTTTCGAGAGGCCTCAACCAGGCTTCAGAATGGCCTTCAGCTTTATTACAATATTAGCCGAGTCCAGCGCTATTGCCTAACTACCGACAACGTCATTTTTGATCGGGCGCCGGTCGATTATCTTGCCTATTCGATGTACACGGCAACCCAGGGGTTATCGGATATCGACGACTGTTTTGTGGAATCGATGCTGCCGGCTGTCCGGGAGTCTCTCGATCGCCTCGATATTCTCGCCTTCGTTCCCAAATCTGCGGAGTGGCCTGTGGCCATGGAGGACGATGGCATTAGGCCAGTAGACCATGCCTATCGGGATGATGTGGATACAATCTTTAAGCAGATTTATCGCGATGGCCGCTTTGGTTTGTTCCCCAATTCGGATGGCCCTCGATTGATCGAACTTGTTGGCCCACCCGAGCAGAGAATGGGTCAGTTGGAGCTGGCAATCGCGGAGCTGCAGAAGGTTTAAGAGGGGAATGAGTCAGTTGATTTGCCCTCTTCATTGCGGAATTTTAACGTCATCGCCCGCTGTACAACAAAGATCAGTAGAGCTGTGCTCCAGCCCGCCATCAGTACGCCGTTGATGGCCTCGCCAACACTCAGGAGGCGCCAGCATTGGACCAGCGTGCTGTCTCCGTAGCCAACAGTTGTGAACGTGATTCCTGAGAAATATAGGCTTTCTTCGAGGCCATGAATGGCGCCGACATGGTGATAGACCAGGGCCCATAGGACAATCTCCAGGGCTAATGTTGCTGCCGTCAGTAGCGCTCCCAGTGCAATGGCCAAGAGGTGGCGGGCACTGCTTTTTGCGCACCAAGCGCTGAGCTTCCCCGAGTTATTGAGTTCTACGTGGATGGACGTAACCCAGACATGGATGGTCGTTGTGGCAACGAGCATTCCCACAACAATCCCAGCCACGGTGCCGATTCCTGCAGCAAGTCAGCATGCAG
>CAIYSK010000171.1 GCA_903928835.1 uncultured cyanobacterium | reverse complement strand
CGACATCGAGGACGGCGGCATCGTCACGATTGCCAGCCACGACGGTGCTGCTGCAGAAGAAGCCCAACGCATCATCGAAGGCCTCACCCGTCGCGTCAGCGAGGGTGAAGTGTTCCAGGGTTCCATCACCCGGGTGATCCCGATTGGTGCCTTTGTGGAAATCCTGCCCGGCAAGGAAGGCATGATCCACATCTCCCAGCTGTCAGAAGCCCGGGTGGAGAAGGTGGAAGACGTGGTCAACGTGGGTGACCAGGTGACCGTGCGGGTGCGCGAAATCGACAACCGCGGCCGCATCAACCTCACCCTGCGTGGTGTGCCCCAGGCTGACGCTCCCGCCCCAGTCTGATCAACGACGGCCTGGTCTACCCGATCAGATCAGCGGTTGCACGCTCCTCAGCCGGTCCCTCGGGGCCGGCTTTTTTGTTTAAGGCGCAAAACTTAGATCGCAAAACCCGGATCAATCGCCGCCAGCGCCGCTGCCGCTTTCTCGCAAAGGGCCTGGTGGCTGGGGCCATGGCTTGCGATCAGGCAGCCTGCCTGGCGGACATCACCGTTGTTGTAGGTGAGGGCCCTGCCATCGGCGTGGCTAAAGGCACCGCCGGCCGCCCGCAGCACGGCCTCGGGGGCGGCCATATCCCAATCCTTGGGCGCACTCTTACCGGAAAGGGAGATATAGAGATCGGTCTCACCGCGCAGGATCGTGGCCACCTTGCCGCCCACGCTGCCAATCGCCTTGGTGTCTCCCAGGGCCAGCGCTGAGAGCAACTGCTCCAGCCGCTGGTCGCGGTGGTTGCGGCTCGCCACCAGCACCAAATCAGAGAGCTCCTGGCGGCTGCTGAAGCTCACTGGGAAGCGCTCACCCACCCGGTTTTCCCGCCAGGCCTCCCCGGCGGATCCCGCCAGCGCCGGGAGCAACCCAAACCACAACTCCCCCAGCTCCGGCAGCAACACCACCCCCAGCACCGCCTGCTGGCCATGCACCAGGGCCAGGTGCACCGCGTACTCGCCGGTGCCCTGAAGAAAATCCTTGGTGCCATCCAGCGGATCGAGGATCCACAACCAGTCGGCCGCCAGACCCTGGCCGGCTGGCAAGTCAGCCAGTTGCTCCTTGGCCGTTTCCTCGCTGAGCAGGGTCCAATCGGCACCAGGGAAAGCGGCGCCCAAGCCATCGAGCAGCCATTGATTCACCGCCAGATCGGCCGCTGAGACAGGGCCCTCGCCGCCATCGTCGACGCTGAGTGCCTTGGCAAAGCCGTAGGGGGGCTGCTCACCCCGGCCATAGGCCAGGAGGATGTCGGCCGCCCCCCAACTCAAACGCCGCAGCTCGACCAGGAGGGCTTCAAGGCCGATGCCCGAGGGCAGAGCAAGGGGAGCCGGCATCATGGGGGGGCTGGAAGCAGCATTGTGCAGGAGCCGCGTGCCGTGCAAGCCACCGAACCCGCCGCCGGCGTGCTCTATCTGGTGGGAACACCGATTGGCAATCTGGCCGACCTCTCCCCCCGGGCCCGCCAGGTACTCAGCGGCGTGCAGCGCATCGCCTGCGAAGACACCCGCCGCAGCGGGCTACTGCTGCACAGCCTGGGGATCAAAAACCGGCTGGTGAGCTTCCATGCCCACAACCAAACGGCCCGCATCCCCGAATTACTGGCGGCCTTGGCGGCCGGCGAAGCGATTGCGGTGGTGAGCGATGCCGGTCTGCCCGGCATCTCCGATCCAGGCGAAGACCTGGTGGCCGAAGCCCGAAACCAGGGCCGCACGGTGATTTGTATTCCAGGCCCCAGTGCCGTAACCACCGCCTTGGTAAGCAGCGGCTTGCCCTGCGGCCGTTTTTGCTTTGAGGGGTTCCTGCCAGCCAAGGCCAGTCAACGGCGCAAAAAGCTTGAGGAGCTGGCGGGGGAGGAGCGCACCGTGGTGCTGTTTGAAGCGCCCCACAGGCTTCTGGATCTGCTGGAAGACGTTTTGGCGGTGCTGGGCGATCGGCCCCTACGGGTAGCCCGGGAGCTCACCAAAAAACACGAGGAACAGGTGGGGCCCACGGTGGCGATCGCCTTGGCGCACTTCCGCCAGACCCCCCCGCTAGGGGAATGCACCCTGGTGCTGGGGGGCGCGCCCCCAAAAGCAGAGCCCATTTGGGATCCCGAGGCCCTACGCCAGGAGCTGCAGGCTCTGGTGCAAGGGGGCATGGGCAGCAAGGAGGCGTCCAAGGCCTTGGCGGAGCGCAGCGGGCACAGCAAGCGGGAGCTTTACGCCCTGCTGCATGCCAGCGAGACGGAGGCGACCTAACCAGGCAAACTCTGATGGCTGGCTAGCCCGTTGATGGCCCCGATGGTTGTGGTTGTGCGCCTGCGATTGCTGCTCTCCAGCCTGGTGGGCGGGGGGATGCTGCTGCTGATCCTGTGCCTGGGGGCCCAAAACCTCGATCAGCGCACCAGCTTGAACCTGGCCACCAGCCGCACCGCACCGCTACCGACGGGATTCCTGGTGGGGCTAGCGATGGTGGTGGGTGTGATCAGTGGCGGATGCACTGCCGCCTTACTCATGCCCCAGGGCGATCAGCTGCCGGGAAGGGAATAGAGGCTGCCTTCCATCACCACCCGGGTGATGCCCTGGGCCACCAGATAGGGGGCCGTGCGCTCCAGGATGCGGGTGTCGGGCACCTTGATGACCCGCTGGGTACGGCCGCAATGGCGCTTGGCCTGGCGGGGGTTGGCGAACACCATCAGGGCCTGGCGTCCTTCTTCCTCGGCGGGGAGCTGGCCGAGCTCGGGGAAGTCGGTCAGGGGCTTGGCCTGGAGCTCAACGGCCTTATCCACCAGCATGTAAACGCTGGCTGGCAGCGCCGCATCACCCAGGGGCTGGCACAGGACCGGCTGAAAGCTGTGCCCCACTAGGGCGATGGGCACGGCAACGAATTGTTCAACGAAGTCATCGCTGTCGCCATCAGCGTCGTCGCCTTCTGCATCAACGCCATCACAGTCGTCGGTATCGCTGTCGTCAGCGAAGTCGTCGGCATCGGCAATCGCCAAGACCACCGGGGGCTCTAGGGCGAGATCGGGCTCGGCTGCAAGTTCGAGCTGGATTTCAGCATCGGCCACCACGGGTTGCTGGGGCTCTGAGTGCAACTCAGGTTGCGATTCAGGCTCCTCAGGTGCCGCTGCATTGATCGCAGGCTCTTTGGATTGGGGGGGCTTGCTACCACCCCTGGCCCGTTGCTGCTTGAGCTGCTCGTAGTCCGAGGCAGTCAAGGTGGCTTTCACCACGCGGGTCACCGTGTTGAGACTGCAGCCATAGGCATCGGCCAGCTCCTGGCTGGCCGCCCCATCGCGATAACGAGCCACCAGCTCGCTTTTCTGGCTATCAGTGAGCCGGGTGGCCGCCATGGAGCACAAGCTGAGCAGCCAATCACTCTAGGGGCCTCCGTGGCATGACTGGCACAATGCCCAAAGCGCTGGCATCGGCGCCAACTTGCTCCCTTAGCTCAGCCGGATAGAGCAGCTGCCTTCTAAGCAGCCGGTCGTTGGTTCGAATCCAACAGGGGGCGTTTCCAGGAACGAAAGAGCTTCACAGGCAATGGTTGGGATTACCGATTGCTCTGGCAACGAAAAGCGATCAATCTGATCTCACACACCTAGGGCCTGAGGCTTGGGGCTGCCAACCTGGGTGAGACATCCCAGGGCAGCCCATGGGCCAGACGCAACCGTCTCCAGTTCAGGCCCAACAGAGCCAAAGGCCCCAGTCTCTGCCCGTGGCGCTGGTTCAGCTGCGGGCAGGAGACGATCGGCTCGCCAATCGACGCCACGCTGAGGATTGGTTAGGGCGGGCCCTGCAGCCCGGCGGCGATCGGCCGACGCCGCGACTGCTGATGCTGCCCGAGATCTGGAATGCCCCCTATGCGGCAGCGCGGTTTGCCGAGTACGCCGAGCCGATCCCGGAGCCTGGGGCCTCGTTGCTGGAGGGTTCATCGCCCTCCCTGGCGGTGGTGGCGCGGCTGGCAAAGCGCCATGGGGTGAGTGTGATCGCTGGCTCGATCCCCGAGCAGGCCCCCGATGGCCGGATCTACAACACCTCCACCGTGATCGATCCGCTGGGTCGGCTGCTGGTGAAGCACCGCAAGCTGCACCTATTTGATGTGGATGTGCCAGGGGGCATTTGCTTTCGCGAATCCGACAGCCTCACCGCCGGCACGGCCATCACGGTGCTGCCCGGGGCCGGTGATCCCTTGGCCACCGGGCTGGCGGAACCGCCGGGGTTGGGCCTGCTGATCTGTTACGACATCCGCTTCCCTGAGCTGTCGCTGCTGATGCAGCAACGCTTCGGCTGCACGCTCTTGGCCTGTCCCGCTGCCTTCAACACCACCACCGGCCCGCGCCACTGGCACCTGATGATGCGCGCTCGGGCTGTAGACACCCAGTGCTTTGTGCTGGCCTGCTCCAGTGCTCGGCCGCCCGACGGCGATGGGGGCTATCCCAGCTACGGCCATTCGCTGGTCGTGGATCCCTGGGGCACGGTGATCGCTGAAGCCGGCATCGACGAGCAGGTGCTGCATGCCGAGATCGACCTGAGCCAGGTGTCCCTAGCCCGCCAGGCGATCCCCACGGGCATCCAGCGGCGGGCAGATCTTTACAGGCTGGAACCAGCCGAGTGAAGAGACGTCCAGCCCCAATTCTTTAGGCCATGCCCGTCAGCCAACGCCCCCCCAGGGCTAGGGCGACGGCAAGGGTTGATCCCAGCCCCAGCAGGCGGGGACTCGTGACCAGCAGCCGGCGCAGGATCACCACGCTCCAAAGCAGCCCCACCGCAATCACTGCGCTCTGGCAGAAGGCAATCACATGGGAATCGGCGCTCCAGCCTGGCCAAACGGCAGCATCGGCCCCTTGCCAGGGGAAGGCGCTCACCCGCAGCAGCTCGCCGGCCTCGCCCATCCCCAAGGGCAAATAGCGAGACAACAACAGGGCCCACACCAGCGGCAGGAGCCCATAAAGCAGGGGTTTTGGCCACCAGCCGGCCACCAAAACAGGCAGTAGCAGCGCAATCAAACCCACCCCAACCCTGGGCAGCAGGGGACCTGCCTGCAGGGATTCAGGGGCCCAGGGCAACCAAGCCAGCCAGCCCTGCCAGTGATGCAAGGTCACACCGCCCAGCAGGACCAAGAGCAAGAACCGTTCGCCAAAGGGCACAGCCATGCCCTTTTGCAGGTCTGCCGCCGGCGGTCGCAGGCGCAATTTCACAGAACGGTGCGGACAGGCTTGGACGCAGGTGAGGCAGAGCACGCAATTGCGATTGTCTTCCAGGTGGGCTGGATGGGTACCCAGGGGGCAGCCTCCGGTGGCCAGGCCTTCCCCTTCCGCTGGTCCGCCTTTGAAGCAGGCATAGCTGCTGCAACTGCCGCTGCAGGTGCCGGCCTCGGCCCGCAGCTCGAGCACCGACAACTTCGCCATCAGGCCGTTCATGCCCCCCACCGGACACAGATAGCGGCACCAGAAGCGCTTTTCAAACAACAGCGAGCACACCACTGCCCCGCCCGTGATCACGAGCAGCAGACAACTGCTCAACCAGGCGGT
>CAIYSK010000170.1 GCA_903928835.1 uncultured cyanobacterium | reverse complement strand
CGCCGCGGTGTTTTTCGCCCAAGACGACGCCTACAGCACCGCAGAAACGGTGATCTTCCAAAAAGCTCTCACGACCAAAGGCCTCAAGCCGGTGACGGTGCAGCGCACCCAGCTCAACGACCAAGACTTCCAAAACCAAATCACCGCAGCCCTGCAACAGAAGCCTGATCTGATCGTGCTGTCGCTCCAAGCTGTCGATGGCGGCAACATGATTCGCCAGCTTCGAGAACTGGGCTACAGGGGCATGGTCGTGGTGGGCAATGGCATGAACACACCAAACATCTATCCGATCTGCCAGCGCTACTGCGACGGAATCCTGATCGCCCAGGCCTACAGCCCTGAATTAGCCACCCCAGCCAACCGCGCCTTTCTGAAGGCCTTCCAGACCAACCAAGGCGGTACTCGAGCTAGGGCCAGGGCAATTCCTCCCCAGCTCACCGCCCAGGCCTTTACGGCCTTGCAGGTGGTGGGTGAAGCCCTCAAGCGCCTCGATGCCAAAACTCCACTCACCACGCTCACCGTGGCCAAAGCCCGCACGGCCTTGATGGCTGAAATCCTCAAGGGCCAATATCAAACACCCCTCGGAGAGATCAGCTTCACCCCTGAAGGCGAAGTGGTGCAAAAGCAATTCTTTGTGGCCCAGGTTCGGATGAACCCCGATGGCAAAGCTGGGCGCTTTGCCCTTCTGCCTTAATGGGCCAGATGATCCGTCGTCCATCCAGCTGTAAGCCGCAGCTGGCGAAATGGCTCAAAGCCTGGCTCAAGGGGTTGCTCATCGCCTTTCCGGTGGCCGCAACAACGGCCTGCCAAGCCCCCCAGTCCCAAGTCGACAACAGGTTTCCCATTGGGGCGGTGATTGCCCTAACGGGCAACTACAGCATCATTGGCCAAGACCAGCGGATTGGCCTTGAGCTCGCCCAGCAGGTCTTCAGCAAGCGCGAACCCAAAACCGAACTCTTGATTGAGGATGGTGGCAGTGATGAACTCACGGCCACGAATGCCTTTCGCAGCCAGATCTCCCGCGGTGCAATTGCGCTCATTGGCCCCTCGAATTCCCAACAAGCCTTCGCCGCCGACCCCCTAGCCGATCGTGCAGGGGTTCCCGTCGTTGCAGCTTCGAATACGGCCAATGGAATCCCGGAGATTGGGCACTTTATTTCGAGGGTTTCGGCACCTGTTTCCGTGGTGGCACCCCTCTCGATTGCGGCGGCCATCAAGCTCAACCCAGGGCTCCATCGCACCGCAATTTTCTATACCCAAGACGATGCCTATAGCACCTCGGAATTCAAAAATTTTGAAATCGCAGCCCACAAAAAACACCTAGAGATCGTCACGGTGCAACGCACCAATAGCGGCGAGATGGATTTCCAAAAGCAGATCAACGACAACCTCAGCCTCAAGCCCGAACTGATCGTGATCTCGGCTGGGCCAAGTGATGGCGGCAACCTGGTCAGACAACTGCGCGAGCTTGGCTATGGCGGCCCCATCGTTGCGGGCAACGGCATGAATTCACCCAATATCTTTCCGGTTTGCCAGCGCTACTGCGACGGCCTCCTTATTGCCCAGGCCTACAGCCCTGAATTAGCAACGCCAATCAACAACAGCTTCCTTAAGCTTTATCAGCAGCGCAATCATGGCGCCACGCCACCCCAATTCAGCGCCCAGGCCTTCACCGCCTACCAAGTGATCCACCAGGCGCTCCAAACCCTCCAAGCCACATTGCCCAAGGGAACGACCATCGCCTCCCTACCCCTCCAGGACCTGCGGCAGCGGTTGAATCGTCAGATCCTTTCAGGCACCTATGCCACCCCCCTGGGCGACATTCGCTTCACGCCCGATGGGGAAATCAGACAAAATAATTTCTATGTGGCCCAGGTCAAAATGAACCCGGATGGCACAACCGGACGATTCCGGCTATTGCCCTAGCCGCGGCCCATGGACGACCTCCTGCAAATCCTGCTGAATGGTCTCTCCGTGGGTGCCGTGTATGCCCTGTTTGCCCTTGGCTACACCCTGGTGTTCTCGGTGCTCGGGGTGATCAACTTCGCCCACGGGGCGATCTTCACCCTGGGGGCCTATTTCACCTATCTCCTCATTGGGGGCGGCGTGGGGAGCAATGGCCTGCTGGCCGGCTTCCAGCTGCCGGTGGGCCTGCCCTTCTGGCTCGCCCTGCCGATCGCCGGCCTGCTGTCGGCGGCCGTGGCCCTGGGGGTGGAGAGGGTGGCCTTTCGCCCCCTCCGTAAACGCAACGCCGATCCCCTGTTGGCATTGATCACCAGCCTGGGGGCGGGCGTGATTTTGGTGAATCTGATTCAACTGCTCATGGGGGCCGAGAGCCATTCGATCCCCACGGGCAGCCTCGGCTCCCTACCCCCAGCCCTGTCCTTCGGCGGGGCCCACATCCGCACGGTGCAGGTGCTGTTGCTGGCTGTCTCCACCGTGCTGGTTGGGCTCCTCACCGCCTGGATTGATGGCACCCGTAGTGGCAAAGGCCTGCAGGCCGTTTCCGAAGACCCCGTCACGGCCCAGTTACTGGGGATCAACAGTGGCCAAATGATCCAAATCGCCTTTGGCCTGAGTGGCTTTTTGGCGGGCATCGCCGGCGGGCTGGTGGGCTTAAGCGTCAGCATCGCCGGTCCCTACTTCGGTATCGGCTATGGCATCAAGGGCCTGGGGGTGCTGGTGCTGGGGGGGCTCGGCAGTGTGCCCGGGGCCGTGCTGGGGGGCCTGATCATTGGACTGGCTGAAGCCCTCGTGCCCTCAGACCTCTCGGGTTACAAGGATGCGGTGGCCTTTGGCTTTCTGTTCCTGATGCTGCTGGTGCGGCCCCAAGGGCTGTTGGGCAAACCCCTGCCCAACAAGGTGTAACCGGGAAGCCCATGGACACCACCCTCCTCCAACAAATGCTGCTGGGAGCCCTCCTGGGCATCTCGGTGTATCTCCCCCTGCGCTGCGGCCAGCTGTCGTTAGCTACCCCGGGCTTCTATGCGATCGGGGGCACCGTGGCTGCCCTGCTCTCCACCCGAATCACCGCCCTCGGTGGTGATGGGGCGAGTTACCCGATCAGCTCCGTGCTGCTGGAGATGGCTGTAGCGGCTCTGGTCACGGGGATTTTGGCCCTTGGCATTGGCAAGGTGGTGCTGCGCCTTCGGGGCATCTACCTGGCCATCTCCACCATTGCCCTGGTGGAAATTCTGCGGGTGGTGAGCCTCAACCTCTCCTTCACAGGCGGCGCCATTGGCATCTTTGGCATTCCCCAGCCCTTTGCCACCCCGGAGGCCTACGTGGTCTTTACCAGCCTCCTGCTCGCCGTGGTGTGTTGGCTCTGCGATCGGCTCGAACGCACGCGGCCAGGGCTGGCCATGGCTGCCATCCGCGAGGACGAACTGGCCGCCGCCAGTCAAGGGATCAACACCGCCAACACCAAGCTGTTGGCGTTCGTGCTGAGTGCCCTGGTCGCTGGGGTCACCGGCGTGATCGCCGCCCACTTCCTCAACTCCTGGAACGCCCGCATGGGCAACTTCGATGCCAGCATCACCACCTTGGCGTTTGTGGTGTTTGGCGGCACCCGCACCTGGCTGGGTCCGGTGGTCGGTGGCCTGGTGCTCACCGCCCTGCCGGAACTGCTCCGGCCCGTGGGAGATCTCCGGCTGATTGTCTATGGGCTGGTGATCTTGCTGGGTCCGGTGCTGTTTCCCCAGGGGGTGATCACCCCGGAACGCCTCTCCCGTTGGAGCCGAATGCTGCGCCAACGCCTACGCCTCGAGGCCCCAACGCCATGACAGGTCTGGGCACCATGGGCACGGCCAACCAGCATCCCCTGCTGGCAGCCCACAACCTCAACCGCCAATTCGGTGGATTGATGGCGGTCAATGACGTGAGCTTGCGGGTGCAGCAGGGCGAAATCCTGGGCCTTCTCGGCCCAAATGGCGCCGGTAAAACCACCCTGTTCAACCTGATCTCTGGGATTACCCCTGTCTCGGCGGGCAGGATCGAGTGGCGGGGGGTTCCGATCACGGGCATGGCGAGCCATGCCGTAGCCGGTCTTGGCATCGCCCGCACCTTTCAAAACCTGCG
>CAIYSK010000169.1 GCA_903928835.1 uncultured cyanobacterium | reverse complement strand
CTGCCCCCAGAGATGCAGAGCTGGGTGTTTGTGGAGGCCGCCGCTTCGGTGGAGCCCCCCTTGATCACGCTCGAGGAGATAGGCCGCGATGAAGTGGAAATCCAGCTCGATCTTGAAAAGTGGGATGCCCTCGCCCTCGACCACCGCAACCTGCTCTTCTGGCATGAGGTGGGCCGGGTGCAAAACGATGCCGTGCCCAGGGATGGCTGGGAGATGGCTGCCCTGGCCATTGGCCTGGGTGGGGCGATTGGAGAGCTCTGGGTGCAGGACGGCCTGCTGCTGGTGATGGCCCTGGGCCTCTCGGGCTTTGCCGGCTACCGCCTTTACCTCAAAAACAACTCCGAAAAGCGGCTCCAGGATGCGATTGCCGCCGATGAGCGGGCGATTGATCTGGCCACCCGCTTTGGCTACACCCTGCCCAATGCCTACAAGAGCCTTGGCGGAGCCCTTAAAGAGCTGGTGGAGCAGACCCGCAAAAAGAAAAAACGCACTTTCTACGAAGACCGGCTCGAGGCACTGCGCAAGAGTGCTGGCAAAGCCCGGGCTGAAATGGCCCAGCAGCAGGGCTCCCGCCAATCGGTAACCAGTGAAAACGTCTATGGATAGTGAAAGCCTTGCCCGGCTGGCAGCCGAAGCCTCCGACGACCGCAAGGCGGTGGACATCCGCCTGATCCGGGTGGATGAGGTGTCGTCCCTGGCCGATTGGTTCGTGATCAGCAGCGGCCTGTCTGATGTGCAGGTGCGCGCTATCGCCCGCTCGGTGGAAGACCAAATCGAGGAGACCACGGGCCGGCTGCCCCTGCGGCGGGAAGGCCAAAAAGAAGGGAAGTGGATGCTGCTGGATTACGGCGAGGTGATCGTGCATGTGCTCACCCCCAGTGAACGCAACTACTACGACCTGGAAGCCTTCTGGGGCCACGGTGAACAACACCTCTTCGTAAGCTCAACCCCTGCCATCACCCCCTGAGCACCGGATGGATAGCCCTTGCCCGGTTCCTCCCGAGCAACGGCCGCTGCAGGAATACGAGCAGCTGTTGGCCTCCTGGTTTTTTGTGTGGCCCTCAGCCAGCTTGGCTGGCCTGGGCAAAGCCCTAGCGGCCAGCTGGCTGCTGCTGTTGCCCATCGCGGTGCTGGTGGCCAGTGGCAGCTGGGTCCTTCGCCCTGATCCTGTGAAGGTGGCGGCCGCTGGAGCGGTGGCGGCGATCCTGATGCCCCTGTTGCTACTGGTCCGCCAGTGGCTGGGTTGGCGCTATGTGCACCGGCGCCTGGTGTCTGAGCGGGTGGAATACGAGGAGTCCGGCTGGTACGACGGCCAGGTGTGGGAGAAGCCCCTGGCCTGGCGCCAACAGGATCTGCTCGTAGCCCAACACCAGGTCCAACCCGTCCTGCTCAGGCTGAGGCAGAGCGCGGCAATCGCGGTGGGTCTGATGCTCCTGGGAGTGGGGCTCTGTCAGGCTCTTTGATACCGGCGATCGGGATCCAGGCCCTTCATGACCCTGTCAACCAACTTCGGTGGCACCAGTCGCAATGGCAATCCGCCCCTTGAGGTGCGGCTGTTGCGCAATGGCATTACGGAATCACGCCACCGGGTGCACGCCACCGTTTGCGATGGCCGCGGCAGGGTCTTGATGCGCGCTGG
>CAIYSK010000168.1 GCA_903928835.1 uncultured cyanobacterium | reverse complement strand
CAGCTGCTCGGCAATGACGATCTGCTGGGGCATGGGGGAAAGATGGACCCATGGGGGCCCGACCGGGAAGGGAAAGGAAGGAACGGAAAAGAACTGGAGCTGGGATGGAGCTGGGATCCGGTGACGGCACTGGCCTGACACCGCAATCAGGAAGCTCTAAACAAAAAGGGGGCCTTGAAAGAGGGAGCCTTCAAGGAGCAGGACTGAAAAAACTTGGAGCTAAAGACTGGAGGAAGGGGCGGCTTGCCCTAGGCGCTGAGGCACAGCAAACGACTGTGGACTGGGAGACGAAACTTCTGGGATTGCAGCACCCCCGGGGAAAGCCCCAAGGACGACCAAATCCGACGAGGTCAAGACCTGAGTCGTTAACCAACTGGCGCAATAGCCAACTGGTTAACGACTACAGATTGCGTTGAAAGCTTTGGGCTGCAGAGGCTGCATCGAGCAGAACCTGCGGCTACAAGCTCAAAGGCAACGGCCTTTTCGCCTTGATCTCAAGTTAGCACGGGCTTTAGGAGCAAAGCCTGGCGCTGTAACCGGCCCAGAAGCAGGGGCCGTTCGAGCTGGTCGGCCAGCCAATGCTGAAGCTGTTCTGGCCTCAAGCTGCGCCCGGACGGATCGATGGCAGCGTCGAGCTCCAACATCACGCTCCCCCCTGGCTCCATGGTGAGGCCCAGGCCCAGCAGGGCCTCCCGGCAATCGCGCTGCCTCGGCCTCCCTTTTTTATCGGTGTCCTGCCAAATCAGCGATGGCGCCGCCAACAAAGCCGCAACGGCCTGCTGCCATTGCTCCAAGGAGGGAAGGATTGGATCGCTCGCGGGCGTGAGTTGGATCTGCCAGCGAGCTGCCTCGATCTCTTGCGAGAGGCTCGGGCCAAACACCTCCACCGATGCGGCTGAAAGCAATTGAAACTCTTGGGGCAGCTCGACCTGGAGCCGCGCGCGCACCGCAGCCGGGTCGACAAGCTCCACAAACTCCAAATCCAGCCATTCCCCCAGGCCTTCCACCCCAAGCGGCAAGGGCAGGGCGAGCTGCAAGCGCGGCAGGGGATGGAACCCTCCCGTAAAGCTCACGGGCAGGGCGCTGCGCCGCAGGGCCCGCTCCAAAAGCCGCAGGGTGTCGAGATGGCTAATCAGGGCCAGGGAGCCTGATTTGGCAAAGCCGATGCGCAGCCGGCAAACCCTTTCACTCGCCGGCGCCCGCTGGGGTAGCTGGACCGGGATGGGGGGAGGCGGAATCACCACGTTGTGGCCCAGCTCTGGCCCACAAACGCCGCAGCTACTACAGCCTTCAAAGGAGCAGTCCGGCACCACCGCTGCGGCCAGGGCCCGCTTGAGATCGTCCGCCAACCAGCGCTTGTCGATGCCGGAATCAATGTGATCCCAGGGCAACGGTTGGCGGCAAAAGGCATCCAGATCACTGCTGGTGAGTGCTTCCGCCGCCGTCCAGGCGCCCATTTCCATGGCCCGATAGCGGCCGCCCAGGCCTGCCGCCTCGATCGCCCCCGTCCAGGCGGCATAGGTGCGATCGGCCGACTCAAACCAGGCATCAAGGCCAGCACCGGCCCGCCAGGCCGCCTCAAGCACCGGCGCCAGCCGCCGGTCCCCGCGCCCCACAAAGTCTTCAACCGCCGAAAGCCGTACGTCGGTGAAATTGGTCTTGACCCCCCGCAACTGGCGCAGGGCCGTGCGCAGCAGCTCCTGGCGCCTCTTGAATTCCTCCGTGCTGACGCTGTGCCACTGGAACGGGGTGTTGGGCTTTG
>CAIYSK010000167.1 GCA_903928835.1 uncultured cyanobacterium | reverse complement strand
GACCAATGTTTTCATTGGCCCGGCTATCTCCAGAGACAAAGTGGTGATCAAGCCAATACTTGTAGTCTTTGGCTTGACCCGGGAAACCTGGTCCCGCTACGAGGTCGGGATTATTGACATTCAGGGCACTGGTATCACCGGCATAGGGGCTGATGTCGTCCAGGAAGGCAACACCAGCCTTGGCTAGCACCAGGGAAGGGGTAGCACCCTGGAGCTTGCTGTCGGCGGTATCACTGATATACACCTTGGCGCCGCTCACCACATCGAGAGCCACAAAGCGCAGGTTGCGGAAAGTACCAGGGGGCGTTGTGGGAAGCGAGGGATCAACCTCAACCAAAGGCACCGCGTTCACGTTGTAGTCGTGGAGGGTGAGGCCGAGGTTGTTTTTGGCATTGGCCTTGATATCCGACCAAATCGCCAGACTCGAGGAGGAGCTGGGATCAGCCACCCCGTTGTGGGTCAGCAGCTTGCCGGTGGTGGTGCCGTTGACGTTGTACTCCTTGAGGAACACGGTCTGGGAGAAGACATTGCCAAAAATCTGGCTCAAATCAACCATGGTGGAATCATGGTTAATGGCGCCGGCACCATCCTGAGCGGGGTTCATGGCAAAGAACTGCCCACCCGCAGTGACAGTGACACCGGTGATGGTGCTCAGCTTATTAAGCTGTAGGGCAATCTCTGAGAAGGTTTGGCCGGCTGTCAGGGCAATAATTTGCCCGTTCAAGACAATGTTGCCACCCACGGTGATCTTGGTGGTGCGCACATCGGCACCAACAGCTGAGAGCAAGGAGCTCGTCGATGCCACACCACCGGGCTTGAAAGCTCCGGATTCACTGAAACCGAGCTGGGCCAACAGTGCATCGCTGCTGCCTTTACCGATCTCGACCCAAATGGTGTTGGAGCGCACCTGGGACAGGGCATTGGAGGCGTATTTGGCGGCGCTGTTGGCGTCGTCGGATACGTATGTCGTATAAAAATCGTAGGCTTTTTTGTAGAGGGGGTCGCTCGGCATCAGGGTCATTACAACCTTGCCGTCTTGGCCCTTGGTTTCAAAATCGAGGCCGTGGTCAAAGAACTGACCAAAGCTTTGGAACCATTCGTTGTGACGCAGGGGATTCACCGCCCCCGTCACCGGATTGAGGCGGGTACCGGCTTGGGTGCCGGTGGCGGTCCACTCAACGGCGTGGGGATTGTCAATCACCAGGATTTCAAACGCCGGGTTGTCAACGGCAACTCCGAGGCCACGCTTGACGGCCAGGGTTGGATCGTTGGTGACCGCGGTTCCACCCACAACAACCACACCGGGCTGACCAACCTTGGTGGGGTCTGCCAGATACCTGAGAATTCCCTTGGTGATCGTGTTGGTGGAATCGGCAACCAGGTTGCTGATCAGGCGCGGATCGGCGTCATAAATGGTGCCGCCCCGCACGCCATAGTCGTAGGTGTAGCTGCCATTCCAGGCCGTGGTTGCTTTGGCACCATCGAGTCCAGTGGGATTGATTTGAGTTTTTGGGGAGTTATAGGTAGATGGGTTGGTGTAGGAGCCGGAAGTGAAGCCACCGGTGCCGGTGACGTAAACCACGGGGTCATATTTGCCCTGCAGCAAACGGGGCATCACAGCCAGGGTGGAGCCGAGGCTCGGATCGAGCAGGTTGTTCTGCTTGCCGCTCACATCGCGCAGGCCGGCATGGAGGGGGGCACCGGCAAAGCGGAAGGTGGCCTTGTATTGGTTCGAAAGGCTCAGGTTGCTGGTGGGGTTGCCATAGAAAGTCGCCCCGGGCAGGGTGGCGCCCACAATGGACGCCGTCAGCAGAGTTCCGGCGAAGGAAGGGCCAGCACCATTGGCTCCGCCGCCACCCACGGCGATCCCGGTGTTGAACAGGCCCCTGCCAGCCAGCGTAAGGGCGATATTGGATCCCTTGGCGGCCAAGCCGGTGTCATCGGCCAGGCGGCTGTCGTTGTTGTACTTAAGGGCGATGTCCCAGTTGTACTGGAGGCCGTACAGGTCGAGGAACGTCAGGGTCCGGTCGAAAAAGGCCATTCTTGAGGTGGATATTTAGTAAGCAAATTGAGCGTATTGAGCCGAAAGTCCTTTGGAGTGATGCATATTAGTCGCATTATTGAGTCGTGCTGGAAGCGTAAATAAGTGAAGCGCACTGTAGATGCTGTGCGAGCAGAATTGTCATTGGTGGTGAATGTATTCATGCAGCGACTGTCAATTAATGGCTAGCTTAACTGCATCAATTCCATGGTTGCAGGCCACAATAAAACAGTCTGGTCAGGCGATTGAACGTGCCAGTATCAATCGTAAAAAAGAGTTGGATTAATCTCCATTTTTTTCTCTGTGCCTATCGCCAAAACCGCATTTTAAGGTGCCACGAAAGATCCATGGGTCCGCGTGAACTAGTCTAAGAGACTCCTACCCTCGTCAAGTCTCGATTGCTATGCGACCGTTGCCAATGGCGTTTTTTCGAGGCGCCTCTCATTTAGCAGAAAGTTTTTGGCAAGTCCGGTGATTTGTGCATTTGTTCCAGTCCACCCAAGGTCTACATTGTTGCTGCTGATCGTCAATCCTTTCATGCTGTGATGGACTTCTGTGAAGTTTTTGACTAGTCACCTTTTAAAGCCTCCTCCGTATTTGATTTGTCTTTTTCCCCTTATTGGCTGTGCATTTGTCCTTTTCTGCTGCATTGATGCAGCTTCAGCTTTGATGCCCCCTTGTTTGCCTTGCCAAGCAAATCTGTATTTCTGTATCTTTCTTTTTCGCTGATGCCCATCTAGCCAGGAACACAGCAACTATCTAGGCAAGATAGGGGCGTCGGCCGGCTATTCGCCAATCCTCGGCTTCCAGGTGCCATGTGGGATGTAGCAGTTCCTTCGCCTGCGTGTTCTGATCAAAGCCTTTTGTACTTTCCCGTTATTTCGCTGGTTCTCCTTGCTTTTCGGAGTTGCATCTTTGCTGAATTTTCAGCCTTGTAGTGATGTGGTTCGAGGGCAACGCACGGCAAAGTGTCAGCAGTGATGCACTGATGCCGCATTCTTGCGGATCAGGCGTTCCGATCTGCGGAATGCACATACATTTCTGCTGTTGGTTGCTGGGAGGCTTTCGTGCGGTCATCATCTCCATTGGCCACCATGGTCCGGATTCACCAGATGCAGTATTCGGTTTCGCTGAGCGATCCAGGAATGGAGGAGCCGCTAGCCGTGGTGCCGACTATGCCGAGGTTTGCAGGAATCGATTTGATCAGCGACAAGATCTCTAAAGAGACAATGATTTTCCGCTTCCGCTATCTGCTCGATATGAACAACTTGGGCAATCAGATCTTTGATATCGTTAAGGCCCGCCTCGGCTATGTTCATTGCATCACCCGACCAGCCCGCTGTTTCGAGTTGTCATGGGGCCAGTAAAATGCAGGATTTTACCAGATAGTGCCGATGGCCACCTACAGGATCTGGTTGAACCCGCTAATGCTTACATCAGAACCAAGGTTGAGCACCCGTTTCGTGTCATTTAGACAAAGTCGACTAGGGGCCATAGCAGCGGTTTGGCTTTGCAAGGATCAATCAATGCTGAATGGCTAAGAACCATTGCAAAGATAATGTTCTGGTAGCGTGCAAGAATCTGTGTCCCGCTCGCTATTCCCTCGTGGCGACGGGATAGACGCACAATTCCTGTATCTACTGGGATCAATATAGGCTTAAAAAAGGCATAAAATTGCCAGAGATCAGTAAAGGCAAGGTGATCTTTGAATGAATCTACACCGAAATCCCGTGGCCTCAGAGTTGTTCGGGGCGCTCTGCGTCAGGCCTGGTTGCCCAGAGCTCCCACCGCCCTGGTCGGGAGGCCGCGTTCATGCTGCAGTGGGGCTGCACCTTCCGAACCGCAACCTGTCAGTCCTACAGATGGCGAAATGGGGGAGTCAAAGTATCCACCGGTTCTTGGGTAGTACGCCACAATCTGAACTACTTGATTGTTTTGCCATGCAAGCCCACTGGAATGGTCAGCTGATTGCCACCAGTGACGACATCGTCACGGTGGATGGCAACGCCTACTTCCCCTTAGACGCCCTCGATCCAGCCTGCATTCAGCCTTCCGATCACACCAGCGTGTGTGGCTGGAAGGGCACGGCCCACTACTACAACGTGCTCGCCGGTGGTGAGGTCAACGCCAATGCCGCCTGGTTTTATCCCGAACCCAAGGAGGCCGCCCTGCAGATCAAGGGGCGGGTCGCCTTTTGGAAAGGGGTCCAGGTGCGTTAAGCGGGTTGTCCGATTTGCGGCACTAACGAGGAGTGGTGGTGCACAATCCGCCACTGCTGGCCGTCAAAGCCATACACAAAGGTGTAGCGGGCGTTGAGTTGCTCGTCGGGCTGATGGAGCTGGAAGCGGTAGGTGCCCGCATCGGTGGCCTGGTTGCAGCCCAGCAGGATGCGACGGCTGGTCACCTTCCCTGTGGGTTGGCGCTTCAGAAAGGCGTTGAAGTAATCGGCGATCGCTTCGGGATCGGATCGGTTGGTTGGCGAGAGCGTTGGCAGGAGCAGGGCCCCTGGCTCGTAGAGCTTCGCCACGGTTTCGGGGCTTCCACTGGCGAGGGCCTGGTTCCAACCTTCGAACAGGCCTTGAACCGCCGATTCAGTGATCGGCGCGCAGCTCTGGGTTTCGAGGGCATGGGCCTCGCCCGGCACTGCGGCTAGGGGCATGAGCCAGCAGCCCGCTAGAAGAACCAGGCCCAGTAGCCAACTCAGCTGCCTGGATAACGCAGGGTGCGCCAGTTGCCACTTGCTGTGCTCACCTCCACGCCGATGTCCACCGGTCCCGGGCTTGATCCAGCTTGGGACTGCCACCAGTCCATGGCTTCTCCCCAGGCCGCATCGAGGGACTCGTAGAGGTCGTCGAGCACCGGATGGGGGGCTCCCTGGTTGTCCACCAGCCGGAATTGGCGTTGGCAGGCTGGAGTTTGGAGTGTTTTCATTGTTTGTATCGCTTCTCCTAGGTCTAATCATGACCATGCGGCGGCGGCTTGACTGTGATCTTGGCGACAACTTTTGGTGTCTGCTCCCCTAGGTGAGGTAACGGCGAATACTGGGCCGGCACCAGTAGATCAGGGCGGCGGCGGTGCCCGCCCAGAGCAGCCCTGAGAGCACCGCTGTGAGCGGCCGGTCTTGGTCCAGGAGCGCCATGCGCACGATGCCGTAGGGCACGCCCACGGCAAGATCGAGGGCCAAGGCCACGATGGCCAGGGTTCGACCCCAGGCCCGCCATCGGATCAGGGCCAGGCAGGCGATCAGACCCACCACTGCTGATGGCAGTACTGCACCTGCCCCCACGGCGATGTTGGTGGTGCGCCAGGTGGGCTCCAGCACGGTGAAGGCCACGGTGAGGGGAATCACCAGAGCGTTGCCAACGAGGCCGCACCAGGCAAGGGTGAGATAGCCGCGGGGATGCTGGAGCATCGTGTGCTGCTTGAGCAAAGCCTTTCTATCCTCCACCACGCCCCGTTCTCCATTCCGGAAAGGCCTCCTTGCCAAGGACCCGGCCCCGGCCCTAGGCCAACTCAAACAGGAGCAGGTCTGCATCAGGGCCTATGGCTTCGAAAGCTGTCAATTCCCCAGGCGCAAATCCCAGGCCATCTCCCCGCTGGACCTGGATTGGTTCCAGCCCTTGGTTGGTGTGGATTAATCCGCAGCCATTGATCATTTGCAGCCAGCCCTGATGGCCAGTCCCTACGGGCAGTTCTAAGGGTGGACTCGCACCAGGGATGGCAGTGGCCCGGGGCTGGGCTCGCCAGAGCCGAACGGGCCGGTGAATGGCCATGGCCCCAGGCCCCACCAGGGGTGTCCAGCAGGAGCCGATGGTGAAGGCCTGTTGGGCGTAGGTCGGTGGAGCTCCTGCGGCACTCGGTTCGATCCAAATTTGCAGCAGCCGACAGGGCCGCTCGCCTTGATTGATTTCGCTATGAACCACGCCCGTGCCGGCGCCCATGGCCTGCACCTCTCCGGCGTTAAGCACTTCCGCATGGCCCATCGAATCGCGGTGGCTGAGTTCCCCCTCCACCATCACCGTGATGATCTCCATGTCGCGGTGCGGGTGCATGCCAAATCCACGGCTTGGCGCGATGGTGTCGTCGTTGATCACCCGTAAGGGGCCAAACCCCATCCACGCGGGATCGTGGTGGCCAGCAAAGGAGAACGTGTGCCAGCTATCCAGCCAATCGAGCTGGGTGTGGAAGCGCTCTGCAGCAGGGCGAAAGACCAATGCCATCAGGCCAGGGGCGGCGGCATCAGCTGCAGCCGTTCGATCAGCTCGACGATGCTGTTGTCTTTGGCGGGGGCCTGGCCGTTGCTCACCAATTGGCGACCCACCACATGGGCGCCCAGGTAGGCGAGTTGCAGGCGCAGGGCCGTCAGCACGCCGTTGCCAGTGCCACCGGAATGGGTGGCAATCACCACGGGGCGACTATTGAACAGGGATCGGAAGTCGTCGCCCTGCACCGAAAGCCAGGCAATGGCGTTGGTGAGCACCGGTGGGATGCCGCCGTTGTATTCGGGGGCGCAGATCACCCAACGGGGGGCGGCGGCCAGTTTTTGGCTTAAGGGGCTGATGCCAGGGGGAATTCCCAGGGCTTGGGCCCGGGGCGTGAACAGGGGTAGGTCTAGGGCGGTGAGGTCGGCCACGACTGCCCTAAGGCCCCGCTCCCGGCCGCTCTTGGCAAAGCGCTCAGCGAGCTTGAGGTTTTCGCCATTGCTGGCGCTGATGACGAGCAGATCACAATCCATGGGCCCAGTCTGAAGCCAGATCTGTCTTCTATCCGGTGGGGATCACGCTGGCAAACTCAAAGGATGTTTCCCACGATCCAGAGGGGCCAGCTCACCACCCTGCAGGTGAACCTCGGCTACCGCTGCAACCAGGCCTGTAGCCATTGCCACGTGAATGCGGGCCCGACCCGCACCGAGAGCATGGATCGCGCCACCTTGGCCCTGGTGCCCAAGGTGTTGCTGGCCCGGGGAATCAGCTGCTTGGATCTCACCGGTGGAGCGCCTGAGCTCCACCCCCACTTCCGGGCGCTGGTGGCGGAGGTCCGGGCGATGGGTGTGGCGGTGATTGATCGCTGCAACCTCACGATCCTGTCGGAGCCAGGCCAGGAGGGATTGGCCGATTTTTTGGCGGCCCAGGGCGTCACCGTGGTGGCGTCCCTGCCCTGCTATTCCGCAGGCAACGTCGATCGGCAGCGGGGCGATGGGGTGTTTGAGCGCAGCATTGCAGCCCTGCAACAGCTCAATGGCCTGGGCTATGGCCGCAGCGGCTCGGGCTTGGAGCTGCATCTGGTGTTCAACCCCCAAGGCCCGGTGTTGCCGCCCCCGCAGGCGGAGCTCGAGGCCACCTACCGGCGGGTGCTGGCAGCCGATTTCGGGGTGGTGTTTAACGCCCTGTATGCCCTCACCAACCTGCCGATTCAGCGGTTTGCGGCGGTCTTGCGGGCCCAAGATCAATTGGAGAGCTACCAGGAGCTGCTGCGGTCCAGCCATCGCGAGGCGAATCTGCAGGCGGTGATGTGTCGCCAGCTGATCAGCGTTGACTGGCAGGGCCAGCTGTTCGACTGTGATTTCAACCAGCAACTGGGCCTGCCCCTGGGGGGCAATCCCCGGCATTTGGCCGATTTGTTGGATGGGGATCCCGCCGGTGATGGGATCGCGGTGGCAGGCCACTGTTTCGGCTGTACCGCGGGCAGTGGTTCCAGTTGCAGCGGGGCGCTTAGCTCAAGCCCAGCGGCTGCCGTTGCCTAGCGGCGCCATCCCTGAGTTCGCTTTCCCTGATTTCCCTGCCCTGGCCTGCCATGCAAAGCGCTGTTCAGGAGTACTACGGCTCGACCTTGTCGGGCAGCGAGGATCTGCGCACCACCGCCTGCTGCGACAGCAGCAGCGTGCCCGAGGCCCTCAAGCCTTTGCTGGCCCGCATCCATCCGGAGGTGCTATCGCGATACTACGGCTGCGGGTTGGTGGCCCCTCCCCTGCTTGAGGGCGTGCGGGTCCTGGATTTGGGCAGTGGCAGCGGCCGCGATGTCTATCTGCTTGCCCAGTTGGTCGGCGCTAGCGGCGAGGTGGTGGGGGTCGACATGACCCCGGAGCAATTGGCGGTAGCCGAAGCCCACCGGGAGTTCCATGTCGAGCAATTTGGTTACGCCAACGTGCGCTTTCTTGCGGGCACGATCGAGTGGTTGGAGGCGTTGGACCTCGAGCCCGCCAGTTTTGATGTGGTGATCTCCAATTGCGTGGTGAATCTCTCCACCGACAAGCTCGCCGTGCTGCAGGGGGTGAAGCGGCTGCTCAAGCCAGGAGGGGAGTTCTTTTTTG
>CAIYSK010000166.1 GCA_903928835.1 uncultured cyanobacterium | reverse complement strand
TCGGCTTGGCAGCTTTCGCCAGAGTTGATTCACCAGCCTCAGCCTTGCCCCACCCAGCGTTGGCAGCAACCAGGGCAGCCAAAGATCCAAATCCAACTTGCAAAGCATCCCGTCGCTTCATGGGCTAAGCACCCCACTTTGGATGGATGTAATTTTGAAATCACTCTTACCCTAACATCAAATCATTGTCTTGACCAAATAGCAGAGGGGCATTCCCCAGCTCATCACGCCCCATTCCATTCACCAAAACAATGCAGTTAATGATCTAAATGCTAAGTATCAATCAAACAATCACCAACCAAGCAAGCATCAACCAAAGACTCATCCATCAGGCAGCCAGCGAAAGATGCCGATAGCTAGTTGATTGATGGGTGATTGATGGGCTCCACTTGTTAGCACCAGTGGCGATTCAATTGGTCGACGGCCCGCTCCAAAACCACCTGGCAATCCGCTTGCATCAGTAAACCAGCGCCGCCCCACACCAAACGCTCGGGTAAATCCCAAAGCGCTGCCCCCAGTTCCTTGGAGGGCCCAAAACCCAAACGCCCGAAGTAGCGCACCAAGCGTCGGTGCTGGCCATCGTCATCGCGGATCGCCAAGATCTGAGCCCGCCGGCAGGGGGTTTGCTCCAGGGCCCAGGCGAAGGCCGCCGCCGCAATCAAGGGCCCCACGCCAAGGTCTGGCAAACCACTGGAGCGGCCCGCCACCTGGAGGGTGTCGAGCCGCAGGCCCCCTGGCGTGGGCCAGGCCCAGCCCTTCAGCTCCCCCAGCAACCGCAGATTGGCCCCTGCTACCGAGGGTTGTCGGGCCACGGCCACCCGCAGCCCATAGAGCAGGCCCAAGGGGCGCCCCACCTGGAGGCGCAACAGCAAGCCCCTCTCGGCAGCCCGTCGTTCCAGGCTCGCCAGGCTGGTCATGGCACCACGGGAGCGAGGCCAAAGGGAATGGGGATAAAGGGCTCCGCTAGGCGCACCGCCCCAACGGGCAAGGGTCCATAGATGTGGGGGAAGAGCTCGCCACCATCTGGGGCCGCTTCCCAACGCAGCGGAGCGTCCAAGCAGCCGGGATCGATAGTTAGCAACAGCACCGCTTCGGCATCGGCATAAAAGCGCCGGAAGGTGGCCTCCACCTGATCGGCCCCGCTGGCATGGATAAAACCCACCTGCTCGAGGGAAAGGCCCCGGGTCGAACGGCGGTATTCGCCGCAGGCCTTGGCCGCGCGCCAGTCCTCGGCGAGGGCTAGGTGATAAATCCATCGGGGTGAACGCCAGGCTTGGCGCTGGGCCCAGGGCGGAGCCATCACCGCTGCCAACTCAGGCCCCTGCTCAAAACCCTGCAGCCACCGCCGCAGATGCTCGAGGCCCCCATGCCGATCAAACCGATCGCGATCGGCCAAACGCCATTGGCGCGCAAACGGCAGCACCGCCCAATCCAGCCAGCTGGGTTGATCACCCAGAAACCAACCTTTGGCCAGCTGGAGATTCCATTCGCGCAGGATGGCAACCGCCGCGGCGCCGTGGTGCTCGCGATCAACTCCTGGGTAGCGATCGGGATATTTGAATCGGTCGAGATGGTGCTTGAACGGCCCATCGTTTTGGACCAGCAGCAGCTGGGCGAGCTGGTAGATCGACTGGTCCGTTGACTGGTCTGAGGGCAGATCTAGGGCCCATTGCATGATCTCGATGCTTTCAGCCAAGACCGTGCCGTCGGTGAGCTCCAGCACGGGCACCGTGGCCTTGGCCGATCGCTCCAGGAGCTCCGGGGGCTTGGCCTTGAGGCTCACCTCCCGAAGCTCAAAATCCTGGCCAGGGGTTTTTCCTGCCAGGAAGAGGGCCAAGCGGGCCCGCATCGCATAGGGGCAGCGGCGAAAGCTGTAGAGAATCGGCCGGGGCAGCTCAGCCGGCATCAAACACCTTGCCGATGTGCAGTTCGCCCCGTTGCTTAGCAAGGGCAATCTGGCGCTGGCGCTCGGCAAAACGGGCCCGATCGTCGCTGCCGTGCTCGCCGATGCAATGCAGGCAACTCACCCCTTCGACATAGCTGGGCTCTTGGCGATCAGCGGGAGTGAGGGGTTTGCGGCAGGCATGGCACAGGCTCGCTTCTCCGGGTTCGAGATGGTGGTTCACCGTGACCCGCTGGTCGAAGACGAAGCACTCCCCCGTCCAACTGCTGGCCGATTCCGGCACGGTTTCCAGGTAGCGCAAAATGCCGCCCTGGAGATGGTGCACCCCAGCAAAACCTTGTTGAAGCAAATAGGCCGTGGCCTTTTCGCAGCGGATGCCCCCGGTGCAAAACATGGCGATTTGCTTGGGTTTGCGTTGCTCCACCAGGGGCCGCAGCTCGCTTTCCACCCAGTGGGGGAACTCTCGAAAGCTGGCGGTGCCCGGATCGATGGCCCCGGTAAAGCTGCCGAGGGCCACCTCGTAGGCATTGCGGGTATCGATCACCAGGGTGTCGGGATCGGCAATCAAGGCGTCCCATTGATCCGGCGGCACATGGGTGCCAACGGCCGCGCTTTCCAGCTCACCCTTGCCCACGTAGGGCTTCACCGTGGGGCAGCCCATGCTGACAATTTCGCGCTTGAGCCGCACCTTCAGCCGATAGAAGGTCTGCTGCGGCGCCACTGCCGTTTTGACCTCCAACTTCGCCAACCGCGAATTGCTGCGCAGCTCGGCCAAGAGGGCTTCCACCCCAGGGGCTGGTCCACACACGGTGCCATTCACCCCCTCAGGAGCCAGCAGCACCGTGCCCTTCACCCCTCCGCTTTGGCCCAGGGCAACCAACCGCTGGCGCCAAGGCGCAAGCTCCTCCTCGGCCAGGGCGGCGAAGCGATAAAAAGCTGCGACTACCAGCGTCATCGGCCCTCCCCAATCAGCGCGATACCGAGACCCCAGCCGCGGCCAGCAGCTCTCGATCGGCCGCCACATCGGGATTGCCGGTGGTGAGGAGGGTTTCGCCGTAAAAGATGGAATCTGCTCCAGCTAAAAGGCAGAGAATCTGGGCCTCCCGGTTCATCTGCTCCCGCCCCGCGCTCAGCCGTACCCGGCTGTGGGGCATCAGGATCCTGGCCGCAGCCACCATCCGCACCAAGTCGAGGGGGTCGACCGCCTGCTGGTGCTCTAGAGGGGTTCCCTCCACCGCCACCAGGGCATTGATGGGCACGCTCTCTGGATGGGGCTCCAGGTTGGCGAGGACCTCCAACAGGCCCGCCCGATCGCTGGGTCCTTCCCCCATGCCAATAATTCCACCGCAGCAAAGGGTGATGCCCGATCGACGGACCCTGTCCAGGGTTTCCAGCCGCTCTTGATAGGTGCGGGTGGTGATGATCCGGTCGTAATGCTCGGGACTGGTATCCAGGTTGTGGTTGTAGGCGGTGAGTCCCGCATCGGCTAAGCGGGCGGCCTGCTGGTCGGTGAGCATGCCAGCGGTGACGCAGGCCTCCAGGCCCAGCTCCCGAACCCCTTGCACCATCTCAACCATGGCGTCAAAGGGGGCCCCATCGCGGATCTCCCGCCAGGCCCAGCCCATGCAGAACCGGTGGGCCCCCGCCTCCTTGGCCGCCCGGGCGCGCGCCAACACCGGCGCCACATCCAATTCCGGTTGGCCAGCCACATCGCTGCTGTGGTGCATCGATTGGGGGCAATAGGCGCAGTCCTCCTCGCAGCCACCGGTTTTGACACTCAATAGCGAAGCAAGCTGCACCTCGTAACCAGGATTCGCGGCCCGGTGCACCTGCTGGGCCTGCCAAAGCAGATCCATCAGGGGCTGATCCAGCAGGGCCTGGATCTCGGCGCGGGTCCAGTCGTGGCGAGTGATCACTGGCAGAGGGGCCATCAAGGGAGAGCAGCCATCAAGGGCGGGGGGTGACGCCACCGAAACGGCGCTGGCGACCCTGGTAGTCGAGCAGAGCGGCCACCAAGGCCTGTTCATCAAAATCAGGCCACAGCACATCGGTGATGTGCAGCTCGGCGTAGGCCAACTGCCACAGCAGAAAATTGCTGATGCGCTGTTCGCCGCTGGTGCGAATCAACAAATCGGGATCCAGTTCCCCGGCCGTATGGAGCTCGGCGCTCAACAGGGCCTCATCGATGGCGCTGGGATCCAATTCGCCGCGGGCCGCCCGTTCAGCCAAGGACCTGGCCGCCCGCACCAATTCCGCCCGGCTGCCGTAATTGGTGCAGACGTTGAAGTGGATGCCGGTGTTCGCCGCAGTGCGGGCCGTGGCATCGGCAATCAGCTGCTGCAAGCCGGGGGGCAACGGGGAAAGATCGCCCAGAAAGCGAATCCGAACCTGCTCCCTTTCGAGGGCTTCAAGCTCCCGGGCCAGGACCCGTTCAAACAG
>CAIYSK010000165.1 GCA_903928835.1 uncultured cyanobacterium | reverse complement strand
TGCGCTCTTTTTTAGCCCATGGTTTCCCTTCCCTATGCCGCCGCATTGGCGCCTCCTGTTCATTCCCTATCCAGCCCCTTGCTTCTGCCCGGTAGCTCCCAGCTGGTGATCGTGGCCGGTGGTGGCCGTGATCTCACCTGGCCGCCTGGCCTGATCGCCAGCTATCTGCTGCGGGCTTCCGCTGGCCGGCTGGTGCAGGCCCTGTTCCATGGCGCTGCCCGGGGCGCCGATCAAGCCATTGCTTCTGCCGCCGATCAGCTCGGCTGGGCCCAGATCAGTTGCCCGGCTGCCTGGAAGCAGCACGGCCGCGCCGCAGGGCCCATCCGTAATCGCCAGATGCTTGATCGCTCCCTTGAGCTCACAGCAGATCTGCCATTGGGCGCTGGCCTTTTGGTGATCGCCTTTCCGGGATCCCGCGGCACCGCCTCCCTGCTCGATCAGGCCCGGCGGCTTGCCCGCCGTTCAGCCATCCCCATCCAGCTGCACCAGATCGCCCCCTGAGGGAATCCAGTAGCCAGCGCTCCTTTGCCACCCCTCCACCCCTACCGATCCATCCACGTATTCATCCAGCCATGTCTGTTGCCATTGCCATCACCACCCCTCCAGCCGATACCCCCAAGCTGCCCAGCCTCTGGGAGCTCGGCGCCGATCTCCAGGCCGAAACCCACTGGATCAGCCGGCTCTCGGAGCGCCTCGATAGCGAAAACGACGACGAGCGCGCCCTTGCCATCGCCGATCTGGAGGAATCGCTCAGCCTTGAAGAAAACAAGCGTGAGGCCTTCATCCGTAAGGCCGATGCCACCTGCTGGGTGATCGAGCGGCTGCGTTCAGAAGCCAGCTATCACCTGGGCCAATCCAAGCGCTTTGCAGCTCTGGCCAAGCGGGAGGACACCAGGGCCGATGCCCTCGAATCCACCCTCATCCACCTGCTTTCCCGCCTGGATCCTGCAGCTACCGCCCATCACCTGATCGATCACCACCTCGCTTCTCGCACCACAGAAGCGATCGAGATCGATGACGCAGAAGCCCTGCCTGCAGATCTGCTCACGACCCAAACCACCACCACGCCAAACAAGACCTCGATCAAAGCCCGCATCCGCGCCCTGATCTCAGCTGCCACCTCAGGCCTGCCCAAAGCGGAAGCGGCGCAATTGGCCTTCTCCCTTTGCCAAACCGCCATCCCCGGCGCGCGGCTGATCAAGCACCGCCATTGGTCCATCACATAAGGGCGGGGGGCAAATGCCCCTCCCCAATGGGCGGAAATAGCCCAAGCCTTTTTTCTCGCTACACCCATCCATCGCCATGACCACCACCCACGCCGCACCGCAACGCCGCACCATCCCCTCCCGGCCGCCATCCACCTTGCAGCTGTTGCGCGAAACCCTCAGCCAGGAAGCTGCATCGGCCCAACCAGCGCTGGCCCCCGCATCACCCCAGAGCGAGGGGGCCCCTGGCAGTGGCTTCTCCACCCGGCAGATCGCTTTGCTCTCTGCCCCACTGGATCGCGCCAACGTGCGCCAACGGGAGCAGGGCCGCAGCCGGGTCAGCTACCTCGAGGGCTGGCAGGTGATCGCAGAAGCCAACCGCATCTTTGGTTTTGATGGCTGGGAGCGCTGCACCCTGATCAGCCGCTGCGTTGCTGAACACGAAAGGCCTGTGGGCCGTGATCGCAAAAGCGGCTGGGGCATCACCTACATCGCCCGGGTGCGCATCACCATCACCGCCGGTAACCGCACCCTGATCCGCGAGGGCTCCGGCGCC
>CAIYSK010000164.1 GCA_903928835.1 uncultured cyanobacterium | reverse complement strand
GTTCTGCTTGACAGATCCATTGCAAGCCTTGCGGTCGAGGCCCTAGAAAAAATGGTGGCTGATTATCCAACCGTTTGTGCAGAGGCTTTTCAGGTAGATCGTGCAAGCCAAGTAAAGGGACCGTCTTCGCGTTAGCGCCCAGGTCCCAAAAATTATCGGATGTTTCTATGCACTTATTGAATAGAATATGGATTTGATTTTGACTTTTGGAGCCTGGTGATTTGGCAGGAATAGCCTTCCGCGTAGCCGAAGGCGTCTCGAAAAGAAGGAGTAGCCCCTCAACTGGGGGTGGCATGGGCGGCTTTGTGCCCAGATTTTCCTGAAGCGATCAGCTAGAGGCCCATAGGGGCCAAGGCCATGGCCATCGCCGCCAGGGGGCCGAGCATCTGAACAACGGCGGCGGCGGCCCCCATGAGTTGGCTGCCCATCCCGTTGCCCCTCGCCTCCTTGGCGGCGGGCTGGGTGAGGCGGTTGGCGGCATCCCGCAATTGCTGGGCTACCTGTGCTTCGCCCTGGTGGTCGTAGAGCGTGGCGGCGTAGCGGAAATCATTGGCGGCCAGGTCGTCTTTGCCCTGCTGGCTGCGGCTGATGCCCCGGGCTACCCAGCTCACGGCGGCCTCGGGTTGCCGGCGGATGGCTTCGCTAAACCAGCTCTCCGCTGCGGGTGCTTCGCCGGCTTGGTGGGCCTGTACGCCGGCATTGTGCAGTTGGCCGTAGCTCAACTGGGCATTGGCAATGCCCTTGGCCTGCTGCCAGTGGGCGCTGGCGAGGGCGCTCGGGTCGAGCAGGGCACCGGTGAGGTCGGCTTGGCGTAGATCGCTGCCTGTGAGCAGGGCACCGCGTAAATCGGCGCCGCGCATGGAGGCTCCCACCAGGCTGGTGAATTGCAGATTCGCTCCGCCCAGGTTTGCCCCATCCAGTTGGGCTTGGCTGAGATTGGCCCGCTGGAGTTGGGCGCCGCGCAGATCGGCATCGCGCAGATTGGCCAGCACCAGATCCGCGTCGCTGAGCTGGCAGCCCCTACAGCGGCCTGACTCGAGCAGCCGCACCACGGCCTCAGGCCCCGCCCAGGCTGCCGCCATGGGCAGCAGGGCTAGGGCCAAGGCCATCAAACTGAGCCTGGGACCGGGCCTGCGCATGGTTGTTTTTTAACGCCTCTGGACTGCCCTGGCGACTGGATTGGCCAGGGCTGGGTTCGTAGCCTGCTGCGATGGCTGCTAATGCGAGCCCTGCTGCTGCGAGTCCTGCTGCTGTGATTCCTGAGTGCCACGGCGGCAACGTGGCGTCGGTGGCCCAGCGCTTGGGCTGCAAACCGGCTGACCTCCTCGATGCCAGTGCGTCGCTGGTGCCCTTTGCCCCTTCCGTGCGGATGGCTGCTGCCCTAGTGGCCGCCGCCTTTGGTTCGGCCCGGCGGGTCTATCCCGACCGGGGCTATGCAGGTTTTTGTGCGGCGGCGGCCCGGCTGCATGGCCTCCCCACCGGCGCCGTACTGGCGGGCAATGGCGCCTCAGAACTGCTGACCTGGGCCGCGCGGGACGCGGCAGCGGTGGGGCAAAGCGTGGTCTTTCAGCCCGGTTTTGCCGATTACGGCCGGGCCCTGCGCTGCTGGGGTGGGGCCGTGCTCCCCCAGCCCCTGGAGTTGGAGTGGTCGGCTGGCTTCCCCCAGCCCCTGCCAGAGCCCGCCCCGGGGGAGGTTTTGTGGATCACCAATCCCCACAATCCCACCGGTCGCCTCTGGAGTTGCGCTTCGCTCGAGCCCCTGCTGGAGCGCTATCGGCTGGTGATCTGCGATGAGGCCTTTTTGCCGCTGGTGCCTGGTGGGGAAGCCCAGTCGCTGATTCCCTGGCTCAGTCGTTATCCCAACTT
>CAIYSK010000163.1 GCA_903928835.1 uncultured cyanobacterium | reverse complement strand
TGTTCCTGTTGATGGTGTTTCTGCACTATTTCTTCGACGACGCCAAAACCCTGCATTGGTGGACCGCCCTCGAGAAGCGCCTCAGCGCAGCAGGCCGTATCGAAGCCCTGGAAGTGGCCGTGGCCCTGATCGTGCTGCTGCTGCTCGTGGCGATCGCCCCAGCCCAGATGCGGGGCGACCTGATGGTGTGTGGTGTCTTGGGGGTGGTGCTCCAGCTCTTGTCCACGTCGCTGGCCGATGCCTTTGGTGATGAGGCCGAGGCCGGGGCTCGGGTTGCGGCCGGGGGTGGTTTGGCGAGCTTGCTCTACCTGGAATTGCTCGATGCGTCCTTCAGTCTGGATGGCACGATCGGCGCCTTTGCGATCACCTCAAACATCATCTTGATCCTGGTGGGTCTGGGCCTTGGGGCCCTGTTCATCCGTTCCCTCACCCTGATGTTGACCAGGGAAAGGGCCCTCGATGAACTCATCTACCTGGAGCATGGGGCCCACTACGCCATTGGGGCCCTGGGCCTGTTGATGCTGGCGGCCATCCCCTTGGCAGCCCACCATCTGCATGTGCCCGAGTGGCTCAGTGGCTTGATCGGCATTGTGCTTTTGGCCGTTGCCCTGGTGGATTCGATCCGGCACGGCAAGCCTGCTGGTTAAACCCGCTTCTTAAAACCTCTGCTTAAGCCGTCCACTCATTCGGCTGTTGTGATGCGCTCTGGCTGAGCAACGTTAGGCGCCTTAGATAGGCGCGAGACGGCAAAAGTCATGCCCACAAAGACAGCTAAAAAAGCGGCAGTGGCCAAGCGCTGGCGCCTGATCCGATGGGGTCGAGCCTTTTCAGTGCGGGGATGGCCGCAGTCCGAGCAGATCAGCATGGTGCTGGTGCGGCCCACCTTGGTCACCATGCGGCAACCGCATTTCGTGCAGGACATCTCTGAGGCCCCCAACGCGAGCAACGGTCGCCAACCACCCTAGAAGTCAAGGTTTTTTCTGGCTGTGCCCGTTGGCTCCAAAAGCAACCCGCGGCGCCCTACGATATTGACACTCACTCTCAATAAGTTCTGCTCGATGCGAACGCCCGCCCACTTGGCCGATTTGGCTCCAGGGCAGTCAGCCACCATTGCGGCCATTGAGGCCAATCCGGGGCTTCGCAACCGCCTGGAGGCCCTTGGACTCAGCCGCGGGCACCGGGTGCAGATGCTGCGCCGGGCCTGGTTGGCGGGCCCCTTGCACGTGCGCGTTGGCATGACCGAGCTCATGCTGCGCCGTGCCGATGCGGCCCGGGTGGGCCTGGAGGCGGGCCTGGATCCGTGGCCGGTGGCGGCGTGAGCACGATCGCCGTATTGGGCATGCCCAATACCGGCAAATCGACCCTGTTCAACCAGCTCACCGGCAGCCATGCCCATATCGGCAATTGGCCTGGGCTCACGGTGGATTTGATGCAGGCCGAGGTGGACCTGCAGGGCACCCCAGCCCAGTTGGTGGACCTACCTGGGATTTACGACCTGCGCGGCCACTCCGACGACGAGGCGGTGGTGCGCCGCTTCCTGGAATCCACCCGCCTGGATTTGGTAGTGGTGGTGCTCAATGCCAGCCAGCTCGACCGCCAATTGCGGCTGGCCCTCCAGGTGCGGCAGCTGGGTTTGCCTGCGGTGCTGCTGCTCAACATGGCCGATGAGGCCAAGCGTTTTGGCGTCAGCATCGACTCCGCCGCGCTGGCAGAAGAGCTGGCCATGCCCGTGGTGCTGCTCAGCGCCAAATACCGCCGCGGTTTGGGGGAGGCCCGCCATCAAATGGCCAAGGCGATTTCGCAGGACATCGGGGCCCAGGCTGCCGTGGCCCATCTGGAGGCTTGCCTGGCCGAGGGGGATGAAGCCCTTCAGCGGCAAATCGCCCAGCTCATGGAGAGGGCGGTGACCCTGCCTCCCCAGTGGCGGGATCGGCTCACCCGGCGGCTGGATGGGGTTTTGCTGCATCCGCTGCTGGGCCTGCCGCTGTTTTTTCTGGTGATGGCCCTGATGTTTCAGGGCATCTATGCCATTGGCGTGCCGCTGCAGGAAGCCCTGG
>CAIYSK010000162.1 GCA_903928835.1 uncultured cyanobacterium | reverse complement strand
TAATCATAACCCATCGGAATGTCTTGAGAGACTGTCCTTTGTGCCGAAGGAATAGGACGAGTCGGGTCGGTGTGTGCGCACACGACCGAATGACAGACACTGGCAGGACACGGGCTCACCGACGCCATACTCGAGAGCTTTCGTAGAGGTCCCGGTCAGTTCCCAGTCGATGCCGCCCAAAAGCCCGAAGGTTCCAGTCAGGACAATAAGGTCGACATCGTACGTCATGATTTTCTGCGGGTCGGGGGTCGGGGGCTTTTTGCTGGTGGTATTGCTCCAGCACGGCCTGGAGGCGGGGGCCGCCTTCAAAGCGGTGCACCGGCAGGCGCATCAGGGTGTCGCCATCGGTGGCGGTGAGCCTCAGGGCATCATCGAGGCTCAGGCCAGGTTTGGCGCTGCAGAAGCGCTCGGCGTATTTGAGGTCGGCGGGCCGCAGTTCGATCCAGGCCCCTTTGTGTTGCACGAGGGGGCTGCGCTTGGCCGAGAGCCGCTCGAGGTCCTTGAGGCTCAAGGTGACGCCGCCGATCATGAACTCCCATTTCCAATCCAGGCTTTCGCCGAGGGTGAAACCGCGGGATTTGGTGGGCAGTTCGGCTTCGATGGCCAGGCCCAGGCGACTGGCCAGGCCGCCGCTGAGGCTGGGGGGCAGCACCACACCTACGCCCACGTCGCGGAGTTGGCTGGCGGCGGTACGCACCAGCACAAAGGCCTCGGCTGGGGTGAGTCGCATGGCCTCCGGGGTGGCGGCATCAATCCCCCGGGCAATCGGTTCAAACACCGTGAGGGCCCGGCCCATGCCTTCGAGAAACAGTTCGCTGGGGATGGCGACGGCCACTTCACCCATTTGCAGGCCCCGATCTCCCACCGCCCAGACGGCACTGGCCGGCACGCGCAGGCTGGGATCGGCTTCGGCTTGCAGGCCAAAGCGCAACTCCCAGAGCTCTTCGCCTTCAGCCGGGGTGAACAGCTCGAGATAGGCCCTGGCTGGGGCCACCTTGCCGGCCACCGCTTCGCGCCAGTGGTGGGTGGCGATGGAAAGACGCTCGCTGTCTTCTTCGCTCAGGCTGAGGCTGCCATCCCCCTTGCCCAGGGCTTTTTGCCAGGCCGCCAGCAGGGGATCGAGGCCGTCGTTCGACGGCTGATAGCTCGCCCGGAGCTGGCCATCGAGCAGGGCCTCCAGCAGGCTTGCGACCCGCAGGCGGCCGCTGCCAGGCCGGCGACAGGCCAGGGATGGATCGCCCGTGAGGCCCCCCGCCAGGGCACAGGTGGCCACCTGGGGCAGGCCGGTGGCCAGTTCTTCAAGACGGCGCCTGTCGTCTTCCCGGTTGAGCAGCGGGAGCCAGCGGGCCTTGCCGGCTTCGATTTGGGGCAGCCAGCGGCCCCGGGCAATCAGGCTCAGGGCCCAGCGCTGCAGGTGGGTCCACCAGCGCAGGTCATCGGCCATTTCGGGATGGTCGCCGGCCAGGGGCAGCCCACTGAGCCATTCAGCGGCACTGGCCGGATCAAGGGCCCAGCCATCCACTTGCCAGGGCCACCACTCCGGTTCCTTGGGGATGGGTTCACCGGCTTGCAGGGGCAAGCCACTCCACTGGCCAGCTTGTTTGGTTTTGCCTTTGGCGGCCTGGTGCCGGCTGGGCAAACTCAGGGTGGCCCTAGCAGGCCTGAGGGCCTCAGACCAAAGCTGATTGTCGTCCAACCAGGTGGCGAGGTCGTCCTCGTTGAGGGCGAGCGGGTGCTCGGGGGCCTCGCGTTGCGGTGTGGCGGGAGTGGCAACGCGCCAGGTATCAGCCCATAGAAAAAGCCTGCCTCCCGAGCCTTCGGGGGGAAACAGCCAAGTGGCATGCAACAGGCTCATGAAGCCGGCGTCAGGGCCGTGGTGCGGGAAGGAGGCGTGGGGCCAGGTGCTGCAAGGAATGCAGTGCCAGAGCACTGCCAATGAGCGGCAACCAGAGCGGCAACCAAAACGGCAGCCACCCGCGGATCAACACCATCATCACTGTTAATGGGTTCTGGGCCAGTTCACTCGCCCAGCCTGGGGGCAGTTCGCTGGCTGCCCCCAGGCTGCGGATCCCACAGACGGCCCCCACCAAGCC
>CAIYSK010000161.1 GCA_903928835.1 uncultured cyanobacterium | reverse complement strand
GGCGGCCCTAGATCCGGCCCAGGCTTTTGAGGCCATTTGCCGCAGCCTGGTGGCCTGAACCCGATTCAGGCCACCAGGCTGCCCTGGGGCACCAGTTGGCTGTAGAGCTTTTCCAGGGCATCGATATTGCCCTCGAGGGTGTAGCGCTCTAGGGCCCGCTGCCGGGCCAGCCGCCCGAGCTCCGCCGTGAGCACGGGCTGGTCGCGCAGCACCGGCAGCAAGGTACGCAGTTGGGTGGTGACCCCTTGGGTGCTGATCACAATCCCGGCGCCCCCCTCCAACACCTCACCATCGGCACCGGCATCGGTGGCCACGCAGGCCGTGCCGCTGGCCATCGCTTCGAGCAGGGCCAGGGAGAGCCCCTCCACTAGCGAGGGCAGCAGGAACACCTCGGCCAGCTGTTGCAGGGCGACCCGAGTCTCCAGCCGGGGCTCGTAGCCCCACCACACCACATCCGCTTCAGCATCGTTGGCCTGCAGGGAACTGCGCAGGGGCCCGTCGCCCACGATCAACAGCACGCAGCCCGCCGGCCGCACCAGCCGCCAGGCCTTGAGCAGGGCCTCCACGTTTTTCTCGGTGGCCACCCGGCCCATGTAGAGAAACACCCTTCTGCCGGCAAACCGCCGTTGCAGTTGGCTTAGTTCCGGGCTGGGGCTGGCACTGGCCGGTTTCCAGGTATCGGTGTCGACCCCATTGGGGATGACAGCGAGGCGGTCTGGACGCACCCCCAGGCGCATCAGCACCTCGGCCTGTAAGTCAGAAAACACAATCACCCGGTCAAATTTGGCCAGGGCCGGGGCATAGAGCTGGTAGGTGAGTTGCTGGGTGCCCGCGGTGATATTGCGCAGGCTGGCGTCAAAGGCGGGGTGGAAGGTGGCGACTAGGGGCACCCCCAGTTGCTGGCAAAGGTCGGGAAGCCGGAAGTCGAGGGGGGAGAGGGTGAGGCTGGCGTGCACCAGATCCGGCCGCAGCCGCTCGAGCGATTCGCGAAGCTCCCGTTGGGCACCGGGGGAGGGGATCGTGTAAACCTGCGATTTCACCAGGTAGGGCAGGGCTACCTCGGGCCCACCGCCCAGCCCATCTGGCCCACTGCCAGGACTATCGGAGCTATCGACCCTGAGCTCTTCGGCCAGGGTGGTTGGGGAAGGCCGACCGGCTGGGGTGTCGAAATGGATAAAGCTGATCCCATGGCCCCGGCTTCTCAGGGCATGGGTGGTGCTGAGGCCGTAGGTGACATTGCCGCAAAACGGCGATTTCTTGCCTAGCCAGGCAATGTGGGCCACCAGGGCTGCAGCATCCGGAGGTTCACGCTAACAGCGTCGCCAGGGCCGCTCAAAGAGGGCTGCCACCAGGGTGATCGCCGCCAGGACCCACAGCACCGGCAGTAATCCATACCAACTCACCACCGTGCCAGCCAGCACCAAGGGCAGGCTGAGGGCAATGTTGATCAGATTGTTTTGGAGGCCGAAAACCTTGCCTCGCAGGGATTCTGGTGTGTCTTCCTGGATGGTGGTTTGGGCGGGGATCGCCAAGAGCGCCGCTCCGATCCCCAGGACCGCGCAGAGGCCGAGGGTGATGCCCAGCTGGCCGCGGAATTGGCCCAGCAGCAGCAGGCAAAAGGCAATCGTGCCCAGGCCTGTGGAGGCCAGGGTGCCGCGGCGCAGGCCATGGCCCCATTGGGCAACCCCAAGGGCCCCAACGGCCAGGCCCACCCCACTCATGGCCAGCAGGATCCCGAATTGGGTGGGGCCGAGCACCTTGATTGCCGAAGCCAGGCTGATGGCCAGCACATACAGCGCGGCGAGCAGGCTGTAGAGCAGCACCAGCTGGATCATGGCGCTGCGCACACTGCTGCGCTCTTTCAGCACCTGGAGGCCATCGCCAATTTCGCCCCAGACGCTGGTGCCAGCTGGCTGGCGGAGGGGCTCGTTGACCCGGATTTGGCCAATCGAGAGGGCTGCAATCCCATAGCAAATCGGCAGCAAGACAAATTCGCCGTCGTTGATGCCAATGGGGGCCAGCAGCCCTTGCAGCAGCCGCAGGATCGGATCCCCGAGGGCAAAGCCCACGATCGTGGCCCCCATGCTGGTGGCTTGATAGAGCGAGTTGGCGGCGAGCAACTGGGGTTGGGGCACCAGCATCGGGATCGCGGCCTGCTCGGCGGGAGCAAAAAACTGGGTGAGCACCGATTCGCAGAAGGTGATCAGCAGCAGAGCCCAGTAGCCCCAGCTCAGGCCCAGCCAGTGGGGCCCATCGATCAAACACAGGGGAATCAGCAGGGCCAGGCCGGCCCTTAGGGCGTTGGAGGTCACCATCACCTCCCGCTTGGGCCAGCGGTCGGCCCAAACCCCCGCAACCAGGCCCAACACCATGGCGGGGATGGTGTTGGCCACATAGATGCCCGTGGCCAGCAGGGTGATCAGCTGGGCGCGGCTAGCCACATTCAGGTTGAAGGCCCCGGCGGCTTCGGCGATGGCCCCCTCACTGGGTGGTGTGGTGGTCACCCAGTACTGGGCGATCAAAAACACCATGAACACGATGTAGAACTTGTCGGCCAGCTGGCTAAAAAGCTGGCCAAGCCACAGCTTCCGGAATTCCGGCAGGGCGAGAACGCCCAGTAATCCGGTGCCGGCTCCTGGGCTGGTTCCTTTGGGGGCTTGATGGCCGCTCAAGCTGGCTTGTCTTCGGTTCTGGTCCGTCATGATGGTCCAAAGCCCATGCGAAGCAGCTTGAAGGCCCTGGGGCGGCGCCCCACATGCTCGCTGCACCAGCTCTCCACCAGATCGAGCAGGTGCAGCCAAACCGCTTCGGGCCCCATCAGTTCCCCGTCCCGTTTGCGCGGCAGGGCGGGCCGCAGTAGCCGTTGCAGCAGGGCCAACTCGGAGGCGTTCAGCACCACCCTGGCCCCGGCGATGGCCCCAATGGCCAGGCCTTCGCTGGGCACCAGGCTGCAGCGCCAATCCCAATCGCCAATGGGGGGATCCAAGGGCTCCCCGGTGCGGCTGCATTGGGCCATGGGCAAGGCATAACCACCCAGGGCCAGGAGGTGGATGGAACCCTGCACGGCGATCGCCAGGGCTTCGAGGTTGGGGCCGTGCCCGCGGACCAGCTCCTCGAGCCGGCCGAGCTGCATCAGCCCATCGCTAAGGATTCCAGGCACGGGGGTTCCCGTGGGAACCAGCGCCAGAGAAAGTTCGGCCAGGGCCTGGGCAGCGGAGAGGGTCTCGAGCCGTTGGCCCAGCTGGCTGTAGTTGTGCAGTGTTTTGAGTTGGCGCACCCGCTGCAGGCCGCTGCCCCCGCCCACCTGCAGCCTGAGATGGGCCAGGGGCACCGCTCCAGCCAGGCTGCTTTTGGGCCTGCGAGCTCCGGGTACGGCAAGCCTCAACAGCCCTTCCTGATCCGTCAGCAGGGTGAGGAGGCGGTCGTTTTCCCCCAGGGGCTTGCTGCTGAGGGCCAGCCCCTCCACGCTCTGCTCAGCCACGGTTTGGCTCAGGCACGCAGGGCCTGCATGAGGGCAACTCCCCGGCTTGTGCCCAGTCGGCTGGCGCCCGCTTCCACCAGGTCGAGGGCGTGCTCGAGGCTGGCGATGCCTCCGGAGGCCTTCACGGCTGCCCGGCCCCGGGCCAGGTCCCGCAGGGTTTGCACCTGCGCCACCGTGACCGGTGGGCCAAAGCCGCTGCCGCTTTTGAGATAGCGCACCCCGGCATCAATGCTGATCTCCACCAACAGGGCGAGGGCCTCGGCATCGAGGCGTCCGGCTTCCAGGATCACTTTCACCGGCCGGTCCAATTCGCAGATGGCGGCGAGTTCATCCAGTACCGCTGTGGTGTTGCCATCGGCGAGGGCGCCGAAATCGGGCACCACATCGAGTTCGTCGGCACCGGCCTCGAGGGCGGCTTCCGCTTCCGCTTGCTTGATCCGCGGGGGGATCGCGCCAAAGGGAAAGCCCACCACGGCGATCAGTTTTGGGCTTTGGCCTTTGCCGCTGCCGGAAAGGGGCAGTTTCTCGCGGGCCAACTCCACCCAGCGGGAGGCCACGCACACTCCGGCAAAGCCAAAGTGGCGGGCCTCATCGCAGCACCGGGCGATCGCCTCGTGGCCCTGGTGGGGATCGAGCAGGGCATGGTCGATCAAGGGGGCGAGGTCGGGACGGTCCCGTTTCAAGGTTGCTTCGACTGAATCACCCCAAACCCCCCATGGTTGCGGCGATAGGCCACATGGATTTGACCACTGGCCGCATCGCGGAACACATAGAAATCGTGGTCAATCAGCTCGAGCTGGTGCAGGGCTTGATCCAGCTCCATGGCAGGCATATCAAAGTATTTGCGACGGACGCCCCGGCTGGGCAGCGCGGGCTCTTTGCCCGCGATGAGGGATGCTCCCACCGGCTGCTCGTCGACCACCGCTTCAGTGGCTGGAGTCAGGGAGGCTCGGTGCCCTGGGCTGTGGTGGTGGTCCGTAATCCTGTCGTGGTAACGCTGCAGTTGACGGCTGAGTTTGCTGGCGGCCAGATCAATGCTGGCGTAGAGATTGTCGCTATGTTCCTGGGCTCGAATAACGGTGCCATTGGCAAAGACCGTCACCTCCACCGTCTGCTGGGGTACCCGGGGGTTGCGGGCGACCGAGAGGTGCACATCGGCTTCCTTAACCATCCCGTCGAAATGGTTGATGGCGCGGGTCAGTTTGGTTTCCGTGTACTCCCGGATGGCTGGGGTGACGTCAAGATTGCGGCCGTGGATTAACAGTTTCATCAGATGGCAGACGCCTCCTGTTCTCTGGCGGACCAAGGCTAGGAACGTCTTTTGATGCGCCAACGTCTCGACGCAATCCTTTTTGAAACGGCGACGGCCCTGGCCTTTGAACGGGCTTGGCAGGCCCAGCGCCAACTCCAGCAACGCCTGCTCCGGGATCCCAGCGGGCCGGATGCCTTGATGCTGCTGGAACACGAGCCCTGCTTTACCCTGGGCCGCGGCTCAGATCCTGGCTTTCTGCGCTTTGATCCGGCCGATCCGCCTTGGCCCGTGCACCGGATTGATCGCGGCGGCGAGGTGACCCACCATCTGCCGGGCCAATTGGTGCTGTATCCGGTGCTCAACCTGGAGCGCCATGGGGCCGATCTGCACCTCTATCTACGCGCCCTCGAACAGGTGGTGATTGATCTGCTGGCTGGTTTGGGCTTGGCCGCTGGCCGGCTTGAGGGCCTGACTGGCGTCTGGCTCGAGGGCAAGAAAGTGGCAGCGCTTGGCGTAGGCGCCAAGCGCTGGATCAGCCAACACGGCTTGGCGCTGAATGTGTCGTGCGCCCTCGAGGGGTTTTCCCAGGTGGTGCCCTGTGGCATCGCCGATCGCCCGGTGGGGCGCCTGGTCGATTGGCGGCCTGAGCTCAGCTGCGCTCTGGTGCGGCCCCTGTTGATCGAGGCCTTTGCGCGTCAATTTGATCTGGCTTTGCGGCCCCCGCAGCCCCACGAAACCCTCCAGGGGTGGTAAGCCTGCTCAACCACAAGGTTGCCGGTTCCCCTGTGACTGCTCCCCTCCTACCCAAGGCCCCCAGGCGCGCCGAGATCCATTGGCGGGCGAGTCGGCGCGATCGACGGGCCTTGGGGCAGCGCACCGAATGGGGCCACCTCAGCGGTTTGGAGCAGCTTTGGCCTGCCTTGGCCCAGGCCTATGGCGATGCCCCGGCCCTGGAGGCTCCCCACGCCAAGCCTCCCCAAATCTTGAGCTTTCGCCAGCTGCACCAGCAGATCGGCCAGGCGGCCTTGGGCTTTGCCCAGCTTGGGGTGAAGGCCGGCGATGTGGTGGCCCTGTTTGCGGAAAACGGACCCCGCTGGTTGCTGGCCGATCAAGGCCTGATGCGTGCTGGCGCCGCCAATGCGGTGCGGGGCGCCAGTGCCCCCGTAGACGAGCTCCTCTACATCCTGGGCGACTCGGGCGCCGTGGGCCTGGTGGTGGAGTCGGTGGCCCTGCTCGACAAGCTCGCCCTGGCAGGCGGGGGGTTGGGTGGCCCATGGGGACCGGACTCGCCCCTGCGTTTTGTGGTGGTGCTGGAGGGGGAGGCAGCGCAAGCGGAGCTGGCTGGGGTTCCCTGTCTCAGTTGGCAGGGTCTGATCGAGCAAGGCCTGCAGGCCGGGCCCTTGCTGCCCCCCAGCGACGATCCCCACCGGTTGGCGACGATCCTGTACACCTCAGGCACCACGGGTAAGCCCAAGGGTGTGCCGCTCAGCCACGCCAATTTGTTGCACCAGGTGCGCACCTTGGGGGTGGCGGTGGCACCGAGGCCTGGGGATCGGGTGCTCAGCGTGCTGCCGATTTGGCATGCCTATGAGCGGGCCGCGGAGTATTTCCTCTTGGCCTGCGGCTGCCGCCAGAGCTACACCAACCTCAAGCAGCTGCGCGCTGATTTGCAAAAGGTGCGGCCCCACTATTTGATCAGCGTGCCGCGGCTCTGGGAGGCGCTGCTCTCTGGTTTTGATGATGCCCTCAAGGGGATGCCGGGCCAGCGTCAACAGCTGATCAGGGCCGCCTTGGCCAATAGCCGGGTCTACGGACTCAAGCGGCGTGTGGCTTGCAATCTCACCTTGGTGGACGAGCCGTGGTGGGGGCGGGCCGGCGCCGCGGTGCGCTCTGGGCTGCGCTGGCCCCTGCACCAGCTGGCTGAAATGCTGATCTGGCCGATGTTGCGGCGGCAATTGGTGGGCGGGAGGCTGCGCACCGCCATCAGCGGTGGCGGGGCCCTTGCCATGCACGTGGATGGTTTTTTTGAGGCGATTGGGATTGAGTTGCTGGTGGGCTACGGCCTCACCGAAACCAGTCCGGTGGTCACCTGTCGCCGGCCCTGGCGCAACCGGCGCGGCAGTGCGGGCTACCCCCTGCCGGGCACGGCCGTGCGGATTGTCGATCCTGGGACCCGGGCGCCCCTGGTGTGGGGGCAGCAGGGTTTGGTGCTGGTCAAGGGCCCCCAGGTGATGGCGGGCTACTTCAGGCAGCCCGATGCAACGGCCAAAGTGCTCGATGGCGAAGGCTGGTTCGACACCGGCGACCTGGGCCATTTGCTCGCCGATGGCTCCTTGGTTTTGACGGGTCGGGCCAAGGACACGATCGTGCTGAGCAGCGGTGAAAACATTGAGCCGGGGCCCTTGGAAGAGGCCCTGGGGGCCAGCCCTCTCCTGGAGCAGGTGATGGTGGTGGGCCAGGACCGTAAGCAGCTCGCCGCGCTGCTGGTGCCCCGCCCTGAGGCGCTCGAAGCCTTTGCCAAGGGAGGAACTGCATCTCGGGCTGCTGCCGGGTCTGCCTTGGACGGTTCGGCCTTGGCAGGGGATGCCCTGTTGCGGGCCCTCACCCGCGAGTGCAACCGTCTGCTCAACCAGCGGCCTGGATCC
>CAIYSK010000160.1 GCA_903928835.1 uncultured cyanobacterium | reverse complement strand
TATCCCCCCGGTCAGCACGGCCAAGCCCGTCGCAAGCGCTCCGAATACGCGATCCGTCTCGAAGAAAAGCAGAAACTGCGTTTCAACTACGGCATTTCCGAACGTCAGCTGGTTCGCTACGTGAAGAAAGCCCGTGCCCAGGAGGGTTCCACCGGAACCAACCTGCTCAAGCTTTTGGAAAACAGGCTCGACAACGTCTGCTTCCGCCTCGGTTTTGGCCCCACCGTTCCCGGTGCCCGCCAGCTGGTGAACCATGGCCACGTGACCGTGAACGGTCGCGTCGTGGACATTGCCAGCTTCCAGTGCAAGGCCGGCGACGTGGTGGCCATTCGGGAGCGCAAGCAAAGCAAGTTGCTCGCCGAAGGCAACCTGGCCTTCCCAGGTTTGGCCAACATCCCGCCCCACCTTGAACTCGACAAGAACAAGCTCACCGCCAAGGTGATCAGCAAGTGCGAGCGCGAGTGGGTCGCCCTCGAAATCAACGAACTACTCGTGGTCGAGTTTTACTCCCGCAAGGTCTGATCTTCAGGATCAAAACCCAATGCCGTTGGTTACCAAGCCCCCGCCCCAAGCGGGGGCTTTTTTGTGCTCCGTTGAGCTGCTCGGCCGGAGGCTCTCAGCCCTTGATCAATGCCTCCAGGGCAGCCGTCACATCGGCTTGGCGCATCAGGGCTTCGCCCACCAGCACCGCATCGGCGCCGGCGTTCTGCACCCGGTCCAGGTCGTCGCGGCTGAACAGCCCCGATTCACTCACCAGCAGCGCTCCTTTGGCGCGGATCTGGTCGCCGTAGCTGGCGGTGAGTTGCTCGGTGGTGGCCAAATCGGTGTGGAAGGTGGCCAAATCCCGGTTGTTGATGCCGATCAGGGTGTGGGCCGCCCCCTGGGGTTCGTTCCATACCGGCAGGGCCAACACCCGCTCCAGCTCTCCGGCGTCGTGCACCTCCACCAGCACCGCCAGGCCAAGGGCTCGGGCCACCTTGAGCAGGTAGGCCAGGTCCTGGTCGGTGAGGATCGCCGCAATCAACAGGGCCGCATCGGCTCCGGCCGCCCGGGCTTGGTAGAGCTGGTACGGGCTGAGGATGAAGTCCTTGCAGAGCAGGGGCAGCTCCACCGCCTGGCGCACGGCCACCAGCACCTCAAAGCCCCCCTGGAAAAACGTCCGATCGGTGAGCACCGACAGGCAACTGGCGCCCCCATCCGCGTAGCCCTTGGCAATGGCGATCGGGTCGAAGTCTTCGCGGATCACCCCCTTGCTGGGGCTGGCTTTTTTGACTTCGGCAATCACCGCTGGCCTGCGGCAAGCAGCCAACAGGGCAGCACGAAAATCCCGGGTGGCGGGAAGATCGGCCACCTGTTCTTTGAGTTTCTGAAGCGGCACCCGCTCGCGGGCCACGGCCACTTCCCGGTCCTTTTCCCAGACAATCTTTTCAAGGATGTGGCGCGGCTCACCCTCCGCATGGGGGATGGCGTATTCCAAGAAGGCCACCTTGATCTTGGGGTTGGGTGGCCGGCGGCGGATCTCCATGGTCAAGCGGCCACCTGCTGCACAGCCTGCTTGTAGGCCACTTCGACCACCTCGCTCAAGGTGGGATGGGTGTGCACTTCATTCACGAGCTGTTTCACGCTCTGGCGGCGGGCAACGGCGTTAGCGATCTCCTGGATCAAATCGGCCGCATGCAGGCCATAGATGTGGGCCCCAAGCACCTCGCCTGTGGCCTTGTTGAACAGCAACTTCATCAGGCCCTCACCTTCGAGTTCAGCCAGGGCCTTGGAATTGGCCTTGAAGTAGCTGCGCACCGATCCCAGTTCAAACCCGTCCTGGGCCGCCAGGGCCTTGGCATCCGCCTCGGAGAGGCCCACGGAGCTGATTTCGGGGTGGGTGAAGGTGGCCGCGGGGATGGAGCGGTAATCGATGGAGCGGGGGTGGCCCACGATGTTGTCGACGGCCACGGCCCCTTGGGCGGCGGCGGTATGGGCCAGCATCATTTTTCCGGTCACATCGCCCACGGCCCAGAGATTCGCCACGGGCTCTCCATCCGCCAGTACCCGCATCTGGTCATCCACGGGGATAAAGCCGCGGTTGGTTTCCACCCCCACCGAGGCCAGGTTGAGGTCTTTGCTCACGGGCACCCGGCCAGTGGCCACCAGCACCGCATCGACCTCCAGAGTTTCCACCAGCTCCTTGGTTTTCATGTCGGCCAGCTCAATCTTCACCGGACAACCGGGGGTGATTTTGCGGGCCAGCACCCCCGAGCGAGCATCAATATCGCGCCCCTCAATCAAGTGGCGGGCTGCGATCTTGGCGATATCGGGATCAAAGGTGGGCATCACCTTGTCGAGGGCCTCAACCATGGTGACCTCGCAGCCCAAGGCCGTGTAGACATCGGCAAATTCCAAGCCGATGTAGCCGCTGCCGATGATGGCAATCCAGCGGGGCAGCCACTCCAAGCTCACCGCCTCATCGCTGGTGAAGACCGTGTGGCCATCGGTTTCGATGCCGGGGGGCACAAACGGATCGGAGCCCGTGGCGATGATCACGTCCCGGGCGGCATACACCCGCTCCACCCCACTGGCCTCGCGCACCGCCACCCTCTGGGCGCCATCCAAGCGACCCTTGCCCAGCAGGATCGTGGCGCCGGCCCGCTCCAGGGCCTTGGTGAGGTTGGAGCGAATCGTGGCCACCAATTGGTTGGCGTGGTCGGCAATTTTTTGGCGCTCAAAGCGCACGGGCGCAGCGTGGATGCCAAAGCCCGCCAGATGCTCGGCATCGGCCAATTCCCGCACCCGGCCGCTGGCGGCCAACAGGGCCTTGGAGGGCACGCAGCCGCGATTCACGCAGGTGCCGCCCATATCGCGGGATTCCACGATCGCCACCTTGAGGCCGTGCTCGGCGGCGTGCTTGGCCGCATCGAACCCGCCATAGCCGGCCCCGATCACGATCACATCGAAGTCGAAGCTGCCATTGGACGACGTGCCTTGGCTCACCGGGCTGCTCTGCGGTTAATGCATGGCATTCTCCCCCGTCAGGGGGCCATGGCTTTAGCGCTGGGCCTGCTGACGGATACGTTCCAACAACAGCGGCGCCGCCGAGACCGCCACATTCAACGATTCCACCGCGGCGCTATGGGGGATCGTGATGCGATGGCTGGCCAGGGCCTGGAGCTCAGGGGCCAATCCCAAACCCTCCTGGCCCAGCAGTAAGGCAGTTGGCTTTGTCCAATCCAGGTGCCAATAGGGCACGGGGAGGTCGCCATCAAGATCCGCCAGGGGCGGCACCGCCGCCACCAACTGCAGGCCCCTGGCTGCAGCCCTGCTCAGTCGTTGGACCAGGGCCGGTCGGTCCATCCGTTCCATCGGCAGGGCCAGGGCCGCCCCCGCCGAAGCGCGCAGCACCTTGGGCTGGAAGGGATCGGCCCCCTCCGCCAGCCAAAGCCCCTCCACCCCGGCCGCCAGGGCCGTGCGCATCAAGGTGCCCAGGTTGCCGGGGTCCTGGAGGCCATCGAGCACCAGCACAAACTCCTGCCCAAGCGGTGGGGCCTGGAGAGCTGCCGTGGCCAGGGTGAACACGACCCCATCGGGATGGGCCGTGGTGGCCACCGCCTCCAGCACCTCAGGCCCCACTGGATGGATCGTGACCGCTGGCGATAGGGCAGCCACCAAATCCCCGTGGGCCCCAAGCCAAACCTCGGTAGCCAGCAGATCGCTGGCCAGCAGAACGCT
>CAIYSK010000159.1 GCA_903928835.1 uncultured cyanobacterium | reverse complement strand
TGATGGCAGACCTCCGCAGCCACCAGGTGGACATCGTGACCATCGGCCAATACCTCTCCCCAGGCCCCAAGCACCTGCCGGTGGATCGGTTCGTCACCCCGGAACAATTCAGCAGCTTCCAGCGCCATGGCGAAGACGAGCTCGGCTTCCTCCAGGTGGTGAGTTCGCCCCTCACCCGCAGCAGCTATCACGCCGGCGAAGTCCAGCGGCTGATGCGGGAGCACCCGCGCTAGGCGGGCAGCCCTCGCCCTAAACCTCTATGAACGGGTTGTAGGTGGTGACATCGCGATCCACCACATCAAGGCCCGATTGCTTTTTGATGTGTTGAACCCAGGGGATGGTGATCGGCAGGGCCAGGGCTTCATAGGCAGTTTTGAACAACCAAGACCCCAAAATTCCCTGCAGGAGGGTGGATGCCGGCACAGTTCCAGCAAAAGCCACGCTGTAAAAGATCAGCGAATTGGCGGCTTGGGAACAGGCCGTTGAGGCCACAAATCTTCCTGCCATCGAAGGCCAACCCAAGCCATCGGCGCGCTTAAGCCTTGAGACGACCATCGCATTGATGAACTCCCCCACCAGATTGGCCCCAAGACCCGCAGCCACCAGCCTCGGCACGGTGCCCAGGATGCGGCTGAAGGCCTGCTGGCCATCCCAGCCTGGTGCCGGTGGCAAGGACTCCACCAGACCTGTCGCCAAAACGACCAGCACCTGACAGCCGAAGCTCACCCAAATGACCCGCCTAGCCAGGCGATAGCCAAAGACCTCGGTGAGGGCATCACCGCAGATGTAGCTAATGGGAAAGAGCACCAGGGCTCCGTCCAGCACCAACGGACCCACCTGGGCCAACTTGCTGCCCAGGATCGGGCCAACCAACTGGGCTGTGATCAACAGCGCCACGAGGGGAAGCAACCCCGGTGCCATGACCCGGCCAGCCGCGATGGGTCCAGCCAGTGGGGCGCTAGGCCGCAACGGCTTCCCGCTGCTCCAAGCCCAGGTTGGCCTTTTCGCTGGGGGGCACCAGCACCTTGAACCTGGCCTTCCAGCTGGTCCAATCGGCCAAGATTTTGGCCGCCTTGGCGCTGCCCGTGTGCTGCAGGTGGGCCTCCAGCAGGGGCTTGAGCAGGGCTTCCTGCTCTGGGGTGGTGATGGGGCAGAGGGCCACGATTTCAGGGTTGAGACGGTCGGCCAAGCCCCCGTCCTCATCCAGCAGAAAGGCCACACCACCGGTCATGCCAGCCGCCACGTTGCGGCCCGTGGAGCCCAGCACCACCACCACGCCACCGGTCATGTATTCGCAGCAGTGGTCGCCGGATCCCTCCACCACGGTTTTGGCCCCGCTATTGCGCACGGCGAAGCGTTCCCCGGCCCGGCCCAGGGCAAACAGCTCACCACCGGTGGCCCCATAGAGGCAGGTGTTACCCAGGATCACCTGGCTGCCGGGATCGTTCACACCAGCAGGGGGCACCACGGTGATGCGGCCGCCGTTAATGCCCTTGCCCACGTAATCGTTGGCTTCGCCC
>CAIYSK010000158.1 GCA_903928835.1 uncultured cyanobacterium | reverse complement strand
GTCTTGACCCTCTGGCTGTGGTGCAGGCCCGGCGGCTCAACCGGCCCCTTTCTCTTTTGGCTTCGACCCTGGCCCTCGCCTGCGGCCTTGCCAGCTGTCAACGCCAAGCGCGCAATCAAAGCCCCTCAAGCCCCAGCCAAAACCAGCTGGTCGTCGCCAGCAAGAACCGCATCGACACCGTCGATCCAGCGGGCGCCTACACCTTCGGGGCGATGCAGCTGCTGAGTGCCATCGGCGACCCGCTCTATGCCATCGACCCCGGTGGCCAGATCCAACCCAAGCTGGCCGTTGCCCTTCCCCAGGTGAGCGTCGATGGCCTCACCGTGAGGGTTGCCCTGCGCCAGGGGGTGCGATTCCACGACGGCACGCCCTTCAATGCGGCCGCCATGGTGTTCACGCTGCAGCGCTTTTTGGCCATTGGCAAACTCAGCTATCTGCTGGGTGACCGGGTCCAAAGCGTTGTGGCCATTGGCCCCTACACCCTGGAATTACGGCTCAAGCGGCCCTTCGCCGCCATGGCCCCCTTACTCAGCGCGGTGAATCTCACCCCGCTTTCCCCCACCGCCTATCGCAACCACTCCCATCGCTTCCTCAACGATCGCTTTGTAGGCACGGGCCCCTACAGGCTGACGTTCTTTTCCGACCAACAGCAACGGCTCGAACCCTTCACTGGCTACTGGGGTAAGCGTCCCTCCAATGGGGGCATCAACCTCGTAGCCCTCAGCAACTCCACGGCCCTCTTCGGAGCCCTAACCAGTGGCGAAGTGGATGTACTGCTCTCTACCAGCCTGGAAATCGACCAGCAGGCCGCCCTGCACCGTGCAGCCCTGCAGCACAAGCTGAGGGAAGGCCAGGGCCCTGCCCTCGAAATCGGCTATCTCAGCCTGCTCACCGACCAGCCCCCCCTGCAAAGCCCTGGCCTGCGGCGGGCCATCGCCCTCAGCCTCGATCGGCGCACCATCAGCCAGCGGGTCACCCTGGGGTTGCGCTCCCCCCTGCGCGACCTGGTGCCACCCAGCCTGGTGGGCAGTGATCCCAAGGCCTGGCCCTCCTACAACCCGAAAGCGGCCCGGGCCCTGTATCGCCAGGCGGGCTACTGCCACGGCAAACGCCTGAACCTGCCGCTCACCTTCCGTTCCAATGTGCCGAGCGACCGCCTGTTTGCCCTCACCTGGCAAGCCCAACTCCGCCAAGACCTGGGGGATTGCGTCTCCCTTGAGGTCACCGGGATGGAGGCCACCACCGCCTACCGCCAGCTGGGTGATGGGGCCTTCCCCATGATCCTGCTGGATTGGATGGGCGACTTTCCCGATCCTGACAACTACCTGATGCCGCTGCTGGGCTGCGACCAGGCCCAAGGCAATCGTTGCCTCAAGGGTGCCAGCGCCGCCAGCGGCAGCTTTTGGAGCCAGCCTGGCCTAGAGCAGGCCTTGCAGCGCAGCGCCAGCATGGGCGGGCCTGGACGCGCAGCCCTGCTGCGGCGCATCCAGCGCCAAACCGCCGCGGCCACCCCCTACCTACCGGTTTGGCTGGTGGCGCCAAGGGCCTGGGCCCAACGCCGGGTCAGCCAACCCCACTTCGATGGTTCTGGCAGGCTGCTCTTGCAAGATCTCCGCACCAGCGGAGCCCCCCGATGAGCCGGCGAACGGACCTGCTGCGCTATCTGGCCGCCCGTTTAGCGCTCGCACCGGTGATGGTTTGGCTGATCGCCAGCCTGGTGTTTCTGTTGCTGCGGGTGGCACCTGGGGATCCCATCGACGCCCTACTGGGCACCCGCGCCCCCGCCGCGGCCCGGGCAGCCCTGAGGGCCCAACTGGGCTTGGACCAACCCCTTTGGCACCAGTACGGCCATTTCCTGAGCCAACTGCTCCATGGCGAGTTAGGCCAATCCCTCACCAACCAGGAACCGGTGACAGCCGTGATTCGCCAAAGCCTGCCTGCCAGCCTGGAGCTGGGCGTCGTCGCCTTGGTGCTAGCCGCGGTCGTGGGATTGGCGGTGGGCTTTTCAGGGATTGCCAGACCCGAAGGCAAACTCGACCTGGCCGGCAGGCTCTATGGCATTGGCACCTATGCCCTACCCCCCTTTTGGGCCGCCATGGTGGTGCAGCTGGTGTTTGCGGTGTGGCTGGGCTGGCTGCCGGTGGGCGGCCGCTTCCCCCCCACCATGATTCCACCGGCTGGCTCTGGCTTCTACCTGCTGGAAAGCCTGCGGGCGGGCCTGGGCACTGGCGAATGGCAACAGCTGCTTGGCACCGTCAGGCACCTGGTGTTGCCAGCCGGCACCTTGGGGCTGCTGCTAAGCGGGATCTTTGCCAATGCCCTGCGCCTCAACCTACGCCGCGCCCTCGACTCCGACTACGTGGAGGCAGCCCGAAGCCGGGGCCTTGGTGAAGGGCGGGTGATCCTGCGCCATGCCCTCCCCAATGCCCTTCTACCTGTGCTCACCATCACCGGGATCACCGTGGCCTCCCTCATTGGAGGTGCCCTTTTGATCGAAGTCACCTACTCCTGGCCGGGAATTGCCTTCCGGCTGCAGGAGGCCATTGGCCAGCGCGACTACCCCTTGGTGCAAGGCATCGTGGTGGTGGTAGCCGCTCTGGTGGTGATGGTGACCGTGGCCGTCGACCTGGTCGTCGCCCTGCTTGACCCCAGAATTCGCTTCTAAGGGACCTAAAAAGACCAACCTTTGAGGCTGTCTTTCCACCGCCTGGCCATGGTGCGGTCCATCACGAAGGCCGAAACTCCCTCCTGGAGACGGCGCTGGGGGGAGAGCAGGAAGGGGTAGTCCAAGCCCTGTAAAAACTCCGTCGTGAGGCTGATGATCAGGTTCTGCACCTTGCGGGGATCGCGACCGACCAACTCCTGACCCAGGCGGAACAAAGCCTGTCCTTGGTTGTCGAGGCGCAGCAGCGAAAAGTGACTTCCCCCATCGACCACAACCAAGCGGCTGCGGGGATGGCTGACATGCACAAACAGATTGAGCTGCTCCTGCACCGGTGGGGTCACCAAATCAACGCTGCCGCCAACCAGCAGCACCGGCACATCGAGGTCGGCCAAACCAACGGTGGGCCAAAGCAAACTGCCAAAGCCGTTGAAGGCCACGACCCCGAGCAGGGGGATCGGCGCAAGGATGGGGCTCGAGGGCGGGCCGGAGGCAGGGACCGGGCCCCGCGCCGTGCCATCTCCGGTCACCCTGGGCATCTGGCATTGCAGCAGCTGCGACAAATTCGCCAAGGGCAAGGTGCCCTTCATCGCCTTACAGCGCCTTGCTACCCCCTGCTCCGGCAGCAACCCGCTGCCCATGAGGGCCGTCAGGGCCCCGAGGGAATGGCCCATCAAGACAACCCCTTGGCGACCCGTGGGTTCGGGTCCAAGCGGTGGCAGGGCCCCATCCTTTTCTGCGGTGAGAACGGCCTGGACATCGGCCAGGCGGAGCGGCACCGCTTCGGCCCCTGGCGGTGGGCTGTAGCCAAGCAAAGAGTCCTGAACAGCCGTGTCGTCACTGCCGGGATGGTCCAACAGCACCACAGGCCAGCCCTGGCCAGCCAGCTCATCGGCCATCCAACGGAGCTGGGCACTGTTCCCACCCAGCCCAGGCATCAACAGACTCCAAGGGCCTGGCTTGGATTGGCTCGACGACCAAATCTCCAGGGGCAGGGGCGTTGCCCGATGCGCCACAACCAAATCCACGTGCTGGGGCCGTTGGCGCTCCCCAACGTTCAGATCAAGGGGAATCGCCCGTCGCAGCGGCAAGGGCAGGGCCCTTAGGGCCCGCAGCGCATCGGCCTGCTGATCCACCTGGCGGCGCCAACGGTCGGCGAAGGCCACCGCCCCATCCAGGTTGAGGCTGAGTTGATCCGAGGGCAGGGCACGCAGCAAATCAAAGGCGGTGACTTGCTTCTGCTGTTGCAAAAGGGTTCGCAGGGTGGAGAGCAACAGCGGAGCTGTGCTTTTGCCCTGGGCCGTTGTCAGCACGCTGCCCAGGGCCTCAATCAGGGGCTCACCGGTACGACTGCGCAACAACTGAACCCCAAAACTTGGCTCCTTCAGAAGCGGGGCCTGCAGCAGCCGTGCCAAGGCGCGGCGATCAAGTGGGTCGATCAGGCTGAGCCACACGCCCAGGTCGCCATTGGTGCGGCTGGGATCGTGGCTCCAGGCCTCCAGTTCCCGCAGATCGACAGGCACCGTGAGTCCATCAATCTGAAACTGGATCTGCTCCGCCCCATGCACGGGAGCCCCTGCCAGCAAACTGGCGAGCAGAGCTCCAATGCAGCGAAAGCGGTTTGACATCTCCAAAGGCGGGGACCCGAACCATGGCGTGGTGGCTCCAGTTTCCCGCGGCGCTGCGCGAACTGGCCCTGATCCGCTTGATTGCCTCCGTCGGAGCGGGGGGCGTGATCTATCTCACCCCCCTGGTCTTCCACCATGCCGCCTTCAGCGCCCAGGCCGTCACAGCAGGCATCGGCCTGGCTGCCCTCGCCGGCACCGTGGGCCGTTTGGCCAGTGGTCTGTTGCTCGATCGGGGCCTGAACTGCTCCATGCCCGTGCTGCTTGCGGTGTTGGCAGCCGTGCTGGGTGATGGTCGCCTGATCGGCGCCCAGACCTTTGATGGCTATGTCATCGGTCAACTGCTCCTGGGCATTGCCGCTGGTCTCTATTGGCCGGCGATCGAGCTGGCCGTTCCCCTGAGCTGCAACACCGGGCCCAATCCCATTCCCTCCAGTCGCGGCTATGCCCTGGTGCGCAGTGGTGATGCTGCAGGGGTAGCGCTGGGATCCCTGATCGGAGCCCTCATGGCAGGGCAAGGTCAACTGCGGGGCATCTATGCAGTGGACATCACCTGCGCGGCAGCCGTCGCGCTGTTACTGGTGATCCGCCCCCTGCCCCAATCCCCCCCCAAGGCCCCAGGGGCCTGCAGTACCGCCACCAGCCAGTGGCTGCCGCCCCTGTTGCCGCTCCTGGCGATCACCCTGCTGGCCACAGCCCTGCCAGCCTTGATGCAGAGCGCCCTGCCTTTGGATTTGGTGCGCGGCGGGCTGCACAGGCCTGCCATCAATGAAGGGATGGGAGCCCTGTTAATTGGCCTGCAGCTGAGCCTGCTGGTGCTAATCCAATGGCCCGTTGGCCAAGCCCTCGCCAAAAGACCCGTGGCCTACGGACTCGGCGTGAGTTTGGTCAGTTTTGCCCTCGGCACGGCCCTGTTGGCGTTTTCAGCCATGAGCAACCAGGGCCTCTGGCTGGTGATAGCGGCCCAGCTCCCCATCGCCCTCGGGGAAGCCGCCTTCCTACCGATTGCCACAGAAGCTGTCATCGAAATGACCCCAGCGGAGCACCAGGGCCTCGCCATGGCGCTGTTTTCCCAATGTTTTGCGATCAGCGCCCTGATTGC
>CAIYSK010000157.1 GCA_903928835.1 uncultured cyanobacterium | reverse complement strand
TGCTTGCTGAGTTTGCGGCCGGAAACCGCTAACGAAAGATCACAGGCTTCTCTGTAATTGCCCGCCCCCAGGGCGGCCCGCACCGGCGCCGGGAAAACGCTGCTGCGCCTTGCGCCCAGAAGGGCCCGGGCCTGCTGGTCGCAGGGCCGGGGGCCATCGGTGGCGAGGCCCATGGGCATATCGATCGCCACCAGATCCGCATCAATGAAGCCTGCAACCTCCGGCTCCAGGCTCCAGCTCAGCTGTTCAAACGCCCCGGAGGGAGAGAGCCTGGCGCCCACCACCAGCCAGCCCGCTCGGCAGCCATCCACCCCGAGCAACCATCCACCCCGAGCAATCTGGGTGAAGCCTTCATCACGGGGGCAATTCAAAGCTCTCCTGAATCGGGATCTAGGGCCACCTCCAGCGTGGAGAGCAGTAGGGCCAGGGCGGACTGACGCTCCAATTCCAGGCCCGTGACCTGGTCAATCCAGTCTTCACAGAGATCCTGGATCCGCTGAAAGAGAGCGTCGCCGTCGCGAAGGTTGTCCATCACCCGTTCGACGCTGTCTCCATCGGTTTCCGGCGGTAGGGCCACCACATAGCGGCGGCCGTCATCTCCGATGTAGGCCAGGTGGCCCTCCCCATCGAAGATCGGCGCCGCATGGGGCGTAATGGGGCGACGCAACCCATCGGGTTCCATGGGCCCATCGGGATCGATCGGACTTGTAGCCATCAACACCTCGCAGGGCCATCTCTCTACTAGGGGCAACCGGGACCGTTGCCAACCCACCATGGCCCTGCAATTAGGAGCGCTGATCGGTGGTCCCGGCCGGGGCCCCAGGCTTGGATCTCCGGGGGAGGCTATTGCGGGGTGGATGGCCATCCCCAACCACCAGCTGGCTTTCCCAACGGCTGAGTTGGCGCTCAAGCAGCACCAGGGCAGCGGCAACGGCTAGCCCCAGGCCCAGGGCGCCAAGGGTGTGCCACCAGAGCATGCCCAGCAACATCAACCAGAGGACCGGGTTGAACCAACGCCGTAGGCGTCGAATGCGGCGTAGGGCCCCAGCACAGGCATGGCAATGGGATGTATGGGCGCCATAGCGATCCATCAGGGCCCTGCGATTGAGCAGGGGCGGGAGGGATTGGCCGGGGAAGGGTTCGCCGCCGTAGCGGTTCACCCAATCGTGCAGAGCTTTCACATACACATCGGCGGCCGTTGGCAGGAAACAGGCCTTGGTGAAGGCCGCACTGCCCCCCCGTTGGGCTAATGCCCGCTCTTGACCATGCAAGAACACCTGGTCGTCTTCCAGGATCGTGTGGTTGGCGATGTGCTGGAGCCATGTCGGCCGCAGGCCCAGCAGCAGGCGGGGAATCGGTGAGGTGAAACGGAATGGGAAGCGGGCAAACAGGCGGCATTCCCCCCGGCGGGTGGGGGTGGCATAGACAACCGTGAGGAACCGGGCAAAGCCTTTGGCCGTCAGGTCATGCCACATCAAACAGGGTGCTGTGAAGGTGGTGGTCTGGCTACCCAGGGCACCGCGGCGGGGCCCCTCCTGCCAGAAGGCCGTAAACCCCTCGGGCCCAAAGCTGGTGAGTTCGGCCTGGACCGGCGAAGCGTTTTCGCGCCGGCCCACGGTGCGGTGGTGGGTGAAGGGCACGTGGCTCACGTCAAGCACGTTCTCCAACAAGGTGAGCGCATCCATGGGTAAATCCCGATGGATGTCCTGGAGCAGCCAACCGGGCTCCTCCACCTCAGGAACAAGGGGCAGAGGTACGGCTGCGGCATGGTCCGCCTGGCCAGCAAACACAAACAACAAGCCCTGGCAACTCGCCGTGGCGTAGCTGCGGCAGCTGGATCGCAGCGAAGCCGGATCGACCCCAGCCACCGCTTGGGGAATGGCCGTGCACCGGCCCTGGCCATCAAAGCTCCAGCCGTGATAGGGGCACTCCAGATCCCCCCGGTCATTCAGCCGCCCCTCGCTCAGGGGAACCAGCCGGTGCGGGCAGGCATCGGCAAAGGCCCGCCAGTCACCGGCCGTGCGGTCCCACCAGAGCACGAGGTTTTGGTCCAACAACGTGAAGGCCGAGGGCCTGCGTTGGTCCAGGTCGGCCAGGTAGGCCACCGGATACCAGTGCTCACTCCAGCTCATGGCGATTGGGGCCGAAGCCTGGGGTTGGCAGCAAGGCTAGGGACCAAGGAGCGCTCGATCGGGGTAGAGATTCCTTGGGTAGAGATTGCTACAGACAGCAGCGGATCCACGGATCAAGGTGGCCCCAATGGCAATTCGCCAGAGTCCTCCGCCTCGAGAGCCCATGACCGCATCCCTGGCTTTCCTAACCGATGAGAGCAACGCCAAACCCAACCAAGGCTCCGTGCCTTTGAAACAACGGCCCGCCTACCCCCCAGTCAAGCTTTAGAGCCACAACATCGGGCTGCTGCCGAGAACATCCTGGCTTGGCCACGTTGCCAATCCATCAAACAGAAAGCCAAAGAGTCCCTTGATTCCTTTGCTTGATTCCAGTTCCTTGTCGGCAGCCCACTCCACCTCTTCTATTTGGCGTTCGTCCAATCCCAGGCCAGCCACCAGATAGCGATAGGCCCTCTTTTCATCAGCATTGATTGGTGATGTATCGCCCGGGTTTTGGCCCACCCGAGCCACCATGTAGGCAAATTTCACGGCCAACAACTTGTCTTCCTGGCTTATCAGCCGGGGAATCACCTCATCGAGGGCG
>CAIYSK010000156.1 GCA_903928835.1 uncultured cyanobacterium | reverse complement strand
GCTGGCGGGATCGCCCTGGAACGCTGAGTCGTCTTTTCCCTTCTCACTGGCGTCTTCCCTTGCGCTGGCCCCGTCGAGGGCTTGGCGCAGCAGCTGGGAGCGTTGCCGTTCATCCAGGCTGAGGCTGTCGAGGTCATGGAGCAGTTCGGCCCATTCCTGGGGCTTCAGCCCCAGCTGGGCGAGCCATTGGGTTTGGGGGTTCGCCAACCAATCGCGCAGGTCGGTGTATGTATCCTCCGGAGCTTCTGGTGCGGCGGCGGTTTGAGCTTGGCTTTGGGTTTGGGTGGCTGGCCCCCGGCTGGCCAGGGGTAGGGGTTTGCGGAGTTGGGCGGTCTCGATCCATTGGCGGGCCTCCAGCAGGCGCCGATCACAGCTGCCCGGGGGCCGCTCGCCGATCGGCTCGAAATTTGCCCGGTCGAGGGGGTTGGCGGGGTGCTCCACCACCAGGGCCGCCCCCCCGCAGGGGAGGGCTCCTTGCAACCATTCGAGCCATTGGCGCACGGGGGTTGCCGGGGGCAAGGCTTCGCCTTTGCCCCCATCCCGGCTGCTCCAGCTCACCATCAGGTGGTCCCGGGCCGAGAGCAGCGCTTCCATCAGCACATAGCGGTCTTGATCCGCCGGTTGGGGATCCCCCAGGCAACGCCAGTGCTCCATCAAGTGGAAGCCGGAGCGCTGGCGTTGCCTGGGGAATTGGCCCGCATCGAGGCCCATCAGCACGATCACCCGGTGGGGAATGGCCCGCATCGGCTCGAGGGCGCTGATGGTGATGGCCCCACTGCGGTGGCCGAAGCGTCCTGAATCGACAGCCAGGCGCTCATCGAGGACGGCCGCCACCACCGCCGCATCCAGCACCAAGGCGCAGCCGGCGGCGGCCTGTTGCCAGTCGTCGATGGCAGCCAGGATCACGGGCAATTCCCAGGCCCGATCGCCCCCGTCGCCAAAGCAATCCCCCAGCAGGGCGGCCAATGTTTCGGCCCAGGCGCCGCAGGAACGGCTGCGGCGCAGGCTGGTCAGCCAATCGCGCAGGGTGGTGAGTAGGTGCAGCCAGCGACCCACCAGCTCCAGGCCATGGCCCGTGGCTAGGGGCGCGGTGTCGCCCGGGGCCAGCCCCGGTGTCTCCGGGAGGACCAGCCCCAGCAGGAGCCGATCAATGGCCCAGGCCAGGCTGCCGGTGGCGTCGCCACCCCGCTCGCGGCCGTCCAAGCCCCAGCGGAAACCGCAGCGCTGCAGCACCCCATGCAGTTGGGCGACCTCGTGGCCGCTGAGTTGGAACTGCTCCTGCAGGGCCCCGCTATCGAGCAGGGTCTCGAGGGAGGAGGCCGTGAGCCGCTCGCCGGCCAGCTGCAGCAGTTGGAGCAGGGATCGGCTAATCCCCGCTTCGCTTTGCTGGCTGCGATCCGTCAGGCGCCAGGGGAGGTAGACCCCCGTGGCCTCGCTATCGCCAAAGACGGAGGCCACCAAGGGCGCAAATGCGTCCACTTGGGGCGTCATCACCAGGATGTCCCGGGGCTCAAGGCTTGGATCAGCCGCGAGCCATTGCAGGATCCGATCCCGCACGATCTGCACCTGTCGCACCAGCCCTGGGCAGGGGTGGAACTCGAGGGAGCTATCCCCTGGGGAGCGCTCCAGAGGCATTTCGCCATCCCCATGGGCCAGCCGTTGTTGCAACTGGGCCAGGAGCGGGACGGGCCCAGGTCCTGGGTGGGAGGTTGCCGCTGCGAAAAACAGATCCCGGTCTTGCGCCTGCCCCAACAGGCTCTCGCCGGTGCCCTCGAGCAGCTGCTGAAACTCCCCGCCCAGGCGGCCAAAGCGGGCTTCCAGGCCCGGGGCCTCCATGAACCAATCCCCTCCGAAGGGCTCCTGCAGGGCCACCGCCGTACTGAGGCGTTCGCGCCGACCCGTGCAGCGCTGCCAGAGGTCGGGACTGGTGGTGAGCAGGTACAGGTCGATTTGGGTATGGGCGCTCATCGCCTGGAGCAATTGCACCTGGATCGGCGCCAGGCTGCTGAGGCCAAACAAACGCACGTGGCTGGGCAAGGTGCCGGCGGGGGGCGCCCCTTGACGGAGCTGGCGGATCGCGGCCTGCACCTTCAGGCCAAAGGGTTGTTCCCCGAGCCGGTCGCGCAGGGCCGCCAGGAGCAGCGGTTGCCAGAGCTGGGTAGCGGCCAAGGGCGCACCCCGGCCGTCCACAGGCTTGCCCTGCCACCAGGCAGCCAACAGGTCGGGCCGGTAGAGGGCGTAGTCATCAAAGGCATCGGCGATCGCCCGCCCCAGCTGCCAGTGGGCCAGCTCCAACCGGTTCCCCATGCTGTGCTCGGCAAGCCAATGCTTGAGCAGTTGGGCCTCCGGTTGCTCCACGAGCTCGGGTAAGAGCTCGAGAACTGGCCACACCAGCTGGTTGGCCCGCCAGGGATCGTTCTGGGGGGAGCCCTCCCTGGGGGACGCTCCCTCCACCAGGGCATTCACAATTCGGCGCAGTTGGCTGCCGGGGAAAGGAAAACGGATATTGGCGGCGATGCCGCCGAGCCCCATGGCGAGCTGTTCGCCGAGCCAGCGGCTCGTGGGCCAGGTGTTGACCAGCACCTGCATCTGCTCAAAGGGGCCGGGGGGGGCCAGCCTCAGTTGGGTTGCGAGCAGTTGGGCGAGGAGTTCCGCCCGGTTGCTGCGGAAAACGGTGAGCAAGGGGTGGCCTCTAGGGCAGGCAGCTTTCCAGCTGGTGGCTGACCGATGCGAGGCTCAGGGACTGGGGGATCGCCCGTTGGCCTGCCACCTGGTGGATCTCGCCGGTTTCGGGGCAATAGGCCGACAGATCGCCGCCGTAGCAGGCTCCCGTATCCACCATCACGATCTTCCCTAGCCGCCGCACCCGGGGCCCAGGGGTATGGCCGATCACCACATCGCCAAAGCGTCCGTCGTAGGCCTGCCAAAAGGGCATGCGGATGCTCAGATCGGGCTTCCAGGTTTTGGGATTAAAGCCGGCGTGGGTGGCAACCCAACCGGGTTGCACGAAGGTTTTGGGCAGGTTTGCGAGGCGCTCTTGCCAGCGGCGGCAGGCGGTTTCGCCGAGTTGCCGGTAGGTGTCGCTGCCCGCTAGGGCCCTCTGGGAGGACCAGTTGCCCCGGCGCAGGGCTTTCACCAGGTCGGCCTCATGGTTGCCCTTGAGCCAGATGGCCCGTCCGCTCTCCACGAGGGACCAGGCCAACTCCATGGTTTCCAGAATCCTGGGACCCCGGTTGATCACATCCCCGCACAGCACGAGCATGTCGCGGGAGGGAAGCTGGTCAACCAGTGCTTGCAATGGTTCTGCGCAGCCGTGGACGTCCCCGATAACCCAATGGTTTGGGGAACGTGAGGGGGGCGTCATCAGTCCATCGCGTTGGTAACAGTCTGGCCCCTGAACCGGCGGGTTGTCAGCCCCCCCCATCGGCTCGGTGTGAGATCGCTGGTACGGTCGCTCGATCGCTCGGGACCCTTCGATCGAAACGCCGCAGCCCAAGGATTTGAAGTCGTTGCCCGTGGCCCAGCGGGTCCATGCCCTGGTGGGAGCGCTCGATGGGGCCAAGCGCACCAATGAGGCCCTGGCCAATTGCTCCAATGGGGAGCAGATGCTGGATGTGTTGCTCGATGCCTCGGCCAAGCTGGGTTTGGGCCTGAGCCGGGAGGAGTTGGCCAACACCCCACCGATTCGCGATTGGGTGTGGTGGAAGAACAAAGAGGCGGTCTTCACCATCGGTGACGCCAAGCCCCGCTATCAGCAGGACACCCAGCAACCCAAGCGCTTTCTGGGCCTGTTTTAAGCGCCGGCCTTTTAAGCGCCAGCGAGGGGGTTGGGGATCGAGCGGCTGGGCGCCTCAAATTGGCCAAACGCCACAAATTCCAGCCGCAGCTTGAGAAACGCAATGAATTTCCCATCCGTTGACACCACCGCGGCGGCTGGGCGGGGAACGGCGCTGGCGACCGGTTCGAGTTCGGGGGCATCGAGGAAGGCGGGCCGTTTCACCAACCAAAAGTCGATGGCCTTGTCTTGCTCGCCGTAATGGCGCACCCGCTCCCGCAGCACCTCGTCGAGGGGCTCTTCTTCGGTGAGGAACGCCTCGCTGGCGGCAACGAAGTAAAAGGTGCTCATGGCTGGTGGCTGCCGAACAGGGGGTCGCGGCGCGGATTCTGGACCAGAGCCCTCATCTCGCGCACGGCCTCCTGCAACCCCACGGCGAGGGCGCGGGCCACGATCGTGTGGCCGATGTTGAGCTCCTCCATCCCTTCAATGGCTGCCACAGGCTCCACGTTTTGATAGGTGAGGCCATGGCCGGCATTGACCCGTAGGCCCAGGCTGCGGGCAATAAAGCTGCCTTCGCTCAGCCTGGCCAACGCGAGGGGTTGCTGGTTCCAGGGGGCCTCGGCATAGGTGCCCGTATGCAGCTCTACCCAGCGGGCGCCAGTGGCTTTGCAGGCCTCGAGCTGGTGTTGATCAGCATCCACAAACAAACTCACCCCGATGCCTGCGTCCTGGAGCCGGCCGACCAGGCCCCTGAGGTGGTCCCGCTGGCTGGCCACATCCAGTCCCCCTTCGGTGGTGACCTCTTGGCGCTTCTCGGGCACCAGGGTGACCATGTCGGGCTTGACGCGAAGCGCGATCGCTTCCATTTCGGCGGTGGCCGCCATTTCCAAATTCAAGCGGCTTCGCACCGTGGCCCGCAGCAGGTCCACATCGCGATCTTGGATGTGGCGGCGGTCTTCCCGCAGGTGAACGGTGATGCCATCGGCCCCCCCTAATTCGGCCAGCAGGGCGTAACTCACCGGGTCTGGCTCCAAGGCGCGGCGGGCCTCACGCACGTTGGCGATGTGGTCAATGTTGACGCCAAGACTGGCCATGGGCTCTCAAAGGTGTTCGGGCGGGCCGAGGGACCAGCCCCGCAGCGAAATCCTATGGACCAACAGTCGACCGCCGGGCCAACTGCCCGACGCTGGCTCAAAACCTGGGCCCGGCGCCTTAGCTTTTGGCCATCCCGTTCGGAAAGGTTGGTGGCGGCACAGACAGCCCAATCCACTGGCCAGCTGGAGTTCTCCGCATCCCTCCGCCGCGAGCGCAGCCTCTGCAACGGCATTAGCCCCTGGCTGGCCCCTTTGGCCACGGTGGTGACCCAGGACATTGCCCTGCCGACCTATTTCAAGCAGGTGCAGGTGTTGGGCCAGGAGCGGTTGCCGCTGGATGGCCCGTTGCTTCTTGCCCCCACCCATCGCTCGCGGTGGGACGCCTTGGTGATCACCTATGCGGTGGGCCGTCGCGTCAGCGGCCGCGATTGCCGCTTCATGGTCACCCTTGATGAGATGAAGGGGCTCCAGGGGTGGTTGTTGCATCGCTTGGGCTGTTTCCCTGTCAACCAGGCCCGTCCCACCACCGCCACCCTCCGCTACGCCGTCGATTTGCTGGAAACATCCCACCAGTTGGTGGTGTTTCCTGAGGGGCGGATTCGCACCGACCACACGCCGATGCAGTTGCGTCAGGGCTTGGCCCGCCTGGCCCTGTTAGCCGCTAGCCAGGGGGTGAATGTTCCGGTGGTGCCGGTGGGAATTGCCTATGGCCATGGGCGGCCGCGCTTCCGCGACAGGGTTGCGATTTGCCTTGGTGAGCCCCTGGTGATCTCAGGCCAGGGTCGGGCTGCGGCTGCTGCCTTCAACCAACGATTGCAGGCGGCGATGCTGTTGGCTGAAGGCCAGGCGCGCATCGCCATTGGCCTGGACGGCTGAGCTGGGAGCGGGGCCCTTAGAGTTCAAAGCACTTGACTGTCTGTTTGTGCGTAGGTCCATCCGCACCCTTAGTGGCACCTGTTTTGCCCTCGCGGCGTTGGCCCTGCCACCGTTGCTTGCCCCCCGGTCGCTGGGGATCCAAGTCCTGCCTGGGGCCTCGGCCCAGCAGCAGGTCCAGTCCGTGGATGCAGCCCTCACGATCAATGCGGTGCAGGCCGCCTTGGCGAAAGGTGACCAGGCCGCATCCAGTGGCAACCTCACCGAGGCCCGCAAGCAATACGACCTGGCCCGCGACTACTGCCGCAAGTTGTTGGGTTTTTACCGCGATTTGAGTGGTTCATTCCGGGGCTTGGATGCCCGTATTCCCCGGGAGATGGATCAGAAGGGCCGGGAAGCCCTCGAAACCTTGGCCCAGGCCAATCTCCGATTGGCCGCTGTCTTCCGTCGCCAGAACCAACCGGAAGTGGCGGTGCCCCTGCTGGTGGAGGTTGTCAAAGTCATGACCCCAGCGACCCCGGAGGGTCGCAAGGCCTACCAGAGCCTGGTGGAAATTGGCTTCGCCACCACGCCCTACACCGCCGGCCAAGTGCTAGATGCCCCTTCCGGCAAGTAGGGACCGTTTTCGAGTCTCGAGCCCCTAGATTTCCCCCCTACCTAGGGCGCCCTTGATGGTGAACTTTGACCAAGTGAAGGCGGCGATTGGCCGTGCTTTGCCGGATGCCTCTGTTGAGGTCGAAGATCTCACCGGAGGTGGCGACCATCTTCAGGTCAAGGTTGTCTCGAGCGCCTTTACCGGTCTGAACCGCATCAAGCAGCACCAGTTGGTCTATGGCGCCCTGCGCCAGGAGCTGGCCAGTGAAGCCATCCATGCCCTAGCCCTGCAAACCTCTACCCCCGCTTAATCGATGGAAGCCACTACCAAACAGCGCATCGACGACCTGGTCGCCACGAGCCCGGTCTTCGTGTTCATGAAGGGCAACAAGCTCATGCCCCAGTGCGGCTTCTCCAACAACGTGGTGCAGATCCTGCATTCCTTGGGTGTGGCCTTTGAGACCTTCGACGTGCTGTCCGATGGGGAGATCCGTCAGGGCATCAAGGAATACTCGGAGTGGCCGACGATCCCCCAGGTGTATGTCAACGGGGAATTCATTGGCGGTTCCGACATCCTGATCGAGATGTACAACTCGGGCGAATTGCGCGAGAAGATCGACGTGGCCCTCGCTAGTTAGGAGCGTCCGCTCTCGTAAAGGGTGCGTGGATCCCCATCGGGTCCGACAAAACTGGAGGGGTCCATGATCCAGCGATCCACCAGTTCCTCGAGCCGCCGTTGGGGGATCGGGTCGAGGATGCTGGTGCGCCGCAGGGCGTGCAGGTAGCCATCGGCATAGAGCCGCATCTCCGCCGGGCTGTGGTAACGGTGCGCCAATTCCTGGCAGGCATCGCACAGCGACTGGAAATGGCGAATGGCTTCGGGGTGCTGGAGGGCTGTCATGGACGATGGAACCCGTAACCCCATTCTGACCCTTGGGACTCCCCATTGCGGCACCCAGCCCACGTGCCAGATGGCAAGGCATCGCCTGATACGGGTTTGGCAGCCCGATGACCATTAACTTGGGTGAATGGTGACCCAGCAGCCCCAAGCCGCCCCCTCGGCCCAGGCCATCCAGCCCCATCGGGTGCTGGTCGTCGATCCCCATGGAACCCTGCGGACAGTCCTGGCCCAACGGCTGCGCCAGGACGGCCATTTGGCGGCAGCGGTGGCCACGGCCCGGGAAGCCCTTGAGGTTTGCCAAGAGCAATCGCCCGACCTGTTGATCAGTGCCGAACTGCTGGATGAGAGCTCGGCCCTTCGGCTGGCAGCCCAGTTGCGTTGTCCGGTGATGGTGCTCACGGCCCGCACGGGTTCTGAGCCTGTGGTCACCCTGCTCGACGCCGGGGCCGACGACGTGCTGCGCAAGCCCTTCGGCTTGGAGGAGCTGGCGGCCCGGGCCCGTACGCTCCTGCGCCGCAGTGCCAGTGGCTTGCAGGAACGGGTTTGCGTGGGCCCGCTGGAGGTGCACGTGTTGCTCCGGCAGGTGACCTTGCGTGATGAGCCGGTGGAGTTGAGCCCCCGGGAATTTGCCCTGCTCTGCGCGTTGCTGATGCCGCCTGGGGTGGTGCGAAGCCGGGAGGAGCTACTCCGCATGGCCTGGCCACCCTTTAGTGGGGGTCCCCGCTCGGTGGATACCCAGGTGTTGACCCTGCGCCGCAAGCTGGAGCAGGCCGGCCTCGGTGAGGGTGGAGGCATCGAGACGATGCGCCAGCAGGGCTATCGCTTCAGCTTGGAAACCCTGCCGGCGGGCACCTCGGAGCCGCAGGCTGACCTGGTGTTACAGCCCTCGGGCAGCTATCCCTAGGCCAAAGGCCAGTTCGGCAAGCAAGAGGGTGGCACTGAAGCCAGCCAGAAGTTGGTAGGTCCATGGCGGACTTATCCTGCCAATGGCCGTGGTGTCGATGCCAGTGGCCGCGCCAAAGCGGCTGAGAAAGTCGTCAAAGTTGGCGACCCGTTGGGGCAGTAAAAACGCTGAACCTTCGGGGCTGCGCACATAAAACACCCGGCCTCCCTGGCTGGTGGCGACCGGGGTGAGGGCCGAGATGGACTGCCACTCCAGGGCCCAGCCCCGCCGCAACAACCAGCTGCACCAGCTGGGATGGCCCACCCGGATACCGGACTCATCCAGCTCCACCTGTTCACTGGTGAGGGCCACGATCAGAGCCAGGCCCAGGCCAACGGCGAGCCCCACCCCTGCCCGGTTTTCAGCTGGGGCCAGCCAGGGCAAGGGTGCCACCAGGGCGAGGTAGAGGCAGACCAGGGTGAGCCGGATCACGGGGGCCATGGGATAGCTCATCGATCGTCGGCGGAGCCCGGCAAGGGCTCAAGCAGTTCTTGTGGTTGGTAACGGCCCGTAAACACCTCCTGCTCCCGCCCCTTCCAAAATTCGCCCAGGCGCATCAGGTCGGCGTGGGCCTCCTGTAACCGCGCCAGGTACTCCTGGGGGTCGAGGTCGTCCTTGCTCTCCTTGAGCTTGGTCAAGCGGAGCAACTGGAGCATCCAGGGTTTGCTGAGTTCACCCCGGGACTCCAGATAGCGCGCCAGGTCTGCCGAGCTGGGGGGGGGAGCTGAACTCATCACAGGGCACGCCGCATGACCAAGCTTATGGAGCCTGGGGGGTTAGGTGGGCAGGGCCCAGGGGTTGAGGCCCAAATCGGCGCCAATGCGGTGGGCACAGGCAAAGCCGCTGAAGGCCACGGCATTGAGGCCCTGGCCTGGGAAGCAGGAATCGCCGACGCAGTACAGACCGTTGATGCCCGTGCGATTGAAGGGCATGGGCAGCAAGCCAGGCAGGCGCAGGCTCGGGATGGGGCCATAGGTGCCCCCCATGCGGCCCAGGAAGCGGCGGTGGGTGCGGGGGGTGCCAACCTCGCGGTGCTCGATGCCGCTCGCGAGCCCCGGCACAATCGCTTCAAGCCGTTGGATCAGGCGGTGGGCATCGGCTTCTTTTTTGGCGGCGTAGTCGGAGGGGTTCAGCCCAGTCCAAGCCTCCATGGAGGAGGGGGTGAAGCTGTGCACGATGTGGCGGCCCTCCGGAGCCAGGGCGGGATCGAGCAGGGTCGGGATCGACACAAAAATCACCCCCTGTTCGTCCTCCATGGCCCCCCAGTTTTCGAGCAGCAGGTGGTGGCAGTGGGTGGCCGGGGGAATCAGCTGAGCTTTGACGCCCAGGTGCAGTGAGAGGAAGGAGGGCGAGGGCTTGTAGCGCCTGCGCCAGGTGCGTTCGGCCTGGGGGGTATGGCTGGCTTCCACCAGCGGCCGCGCCACGCTGCCCTCGCTGCCGCCCTCT
>CAIYSK010000155.1 GCA_903928835.1 uncultured cyanobacterium | reverse complement strand
GATCCCAGCCGCTGCCAGCCGCCTTTGACGGCTGAATTGACCAAGCTGCTGGAAGCATCCCATCTCCAGTCCTCCAGGGTGCTCGACCGTCACGGCGGCCGCATCCGCAGCAGAGTTCGCCGACGGGAGCCCCATCGGCGGGGGCGGCTCATCGGCCTTGGTGATGTGGTGAGTACGGCCAACCTCCTTGGCGGGGAAGGGATTCGCCATGCCCTCACAAGTAGCCGGGTGTTAGCGCCCCTGTTGCTTGAAGCCCTGCAGCGCCCCAGCCACGGGGATCGCATCCTGGAGGCCTACCCACGCCAATTGCGCCAGGCCCTGGGGTGGCGGTGGAGCTTGAGCGGCCGGTTGGCCCGGCGCACCTGGCTGGGCTTGGCCAACGCGAAGGCAGATCAACGGCTGGATCGGCTGCTGAATGGATTGCAAACAAAAAGGGCAGAGGATCTCTCTGCCCTGCTCTTTGACTATCGCTTTGAGCGCTATGGGCTGAAAGCCTTGCCCTATTTGTGGGCCCGTTCCTGAGCCAGCGGTTGGATCGCTTGGACTCAGACCACACCCCTGGTTGCCAGGCCCAAGATGGCGCCCATGCCGAGCAGGTGCCCAAAGCTGAGACTGCCCAGCATGGCCCCGTGGCTCATGCCACCAAACATGGCGCTATTGGGAAGTTTCAGCCCTACGTTTTGATGCTTGATGGTGGCCTTGCCGATGGCAATGGCAATCACGTTGCAGACAATCATCACCAGGGCCACCTTCGGTGACCAGGAAATGGAAGCAGGGGCCAGAGCCAAAAGCGGAGCGATCATGGAGCACAAACCTGACGCTCCATTCTCCGGGGCCTTTGGGGATCTGGCTTCTCCCCGTAAGACTTGTTCATTGGTTGTCTTGCTTGCCTGCCATGGCAGAAAAGCCGAGCACCACCAACAGGTTGGAGAGGGTCAGGAAGGATTCGGCCCCCCCGTGGAGGGGATCAACATCGGCCAGTTGCTTGCCGAAATGCAGCTGCGCAAAGACTGCGGCCACGATTGTGACGGCCACAAACAGGAGGGTGAGTTCAAAACCGCGCAGGGCTAGCCGAGGAAAGGCCGTGACCTGCCTGGCCCACCACAGAAAAGCCAGATAGGGAATTAACGACAAGACAAACAAGGGGCTGGGGTCCACCCCCGCCAACCAACCCAGTAGGCCACTCATGAAGCGCCTCTCATGGGAGACCTTTCATGAAAGACCCCGCTGGAGCCGCAACAGATTCCAGGTGGCCAGGGCCAGCGCGCCATTGCCTAGGGCAGTAAGGCCCGCCTGAAAGACCACGAGGCCCTGAAGATCGGCGCTGTTGTCAAACAGATGCCAAGTGCAGGCGGCCATGGCACTGGCCAGGGCTGGCACCATGGCCAAAGCGAGCCATCTCCAGGCTGGCTCACGCCTTAGTTGGCCGAAGCGCTGGACGGCCAGCATCGCCGCCGCCCACTCCAGCACTGAGGCCACATGGATCCACCAGGTCGGCAGTGAAAGGGCGTGCAAGGGCTAGGGCCAAATTGAATTGCAATGGTAGGGAGATGCCAGAACCGCCCCCAACGCGCCGGTTCTCCGTATGGATCCAGCCCCCTCATGGCCCCAAAAGCCCATCAAGCTGAAAACGCTGTCACCCTGATATGCGAGAGATTGTTTTTGATGTGGCCCCCTGCCAAACCCAGGGGATTGAGGCCAAGGCGGTTGAGCGCCAACTACGGATCGTGGCCAGCAATCTGGAGGAGCTCCATGAAGAAGCCCGTGATGCCCTGATTCAGCATCTCGGCCCAGCCCACACCACCTACCGCGTGCGCTTCAGGCATCCGGCGAATCGGTGATCGCAGCAATGCGATGCTTTTGGTTATCAGTTGGTTTTGCTTGCCTTGCCCCAGCCAATCGCCAAGCGCGTGTTGCTCTGTGGTTATTACGGCGAGCACAATCTCGGCGATGACGCCCTCTTGCAGGTGGCTTTGGGGCAGTTGCCGGCGGGGGTGATTCCCACAGTGACGGCCTACGACGAGCGCCAGGTGCAAGAACGCTTTGGCGTTTCCACCGTTCCCCGCCGCTCGCTCCGCCAGGTTTTGCATGCCTTAAAGGGCGTCGATGCCCTGGTGTTGGGCGGCGGCAGCCTCCTCCAGGATGCCACCAGCTTCCGCAGCCTCCTTTATTACGGGGCGCTGATTACGGCTGCAAAGCTCAAGGGCAAGCAGGTGCTGCTCTGGGGCCAGGGGCTGGGCCCCCTGCGCCGCAGGCGTAGTCGACTTTTGGTTCGCGCTTTGTTGTCCTTCGCTGCTGCCATCAGCTGGCGGGATCAGGCTTCCGCTTCCCTTGCCGCCCCATGGGGAGTGGAGGGTTTGGTGGCCCCGGATCCCGTCTGGGCGCTACCACCCCAGCAATGGCGAGGCAGCCATGGGCCACTGGTGGTTTGTTTCCGGCCAACCCATCAGCTCGATGCCCAATCTTGGGCCCCCTACCTGGAAGCCCTTTCATCCCTAGCTTTGGAATCAAACCGGGAGGTGCTTTGGCTGGCCTTCCATGGGGAACAGGATCGGGGCTTGCTGGCCCAATTGCGCAGCGAGGGACTCCTCAGCGCAGAACTCGAACACAGAAGTAGGGAAGTGGTGCCAGCCCATCCCCGCGAAGCGATGGCTGTGTTCGCCTCTGCTGGCCTGGTCTTGGCCATGCGACTCCATGGCTTGATTTTGGCGGCCCTCTCTGGCAGCCCCACGGTGGCATTGAGCTATGACCCCAAGGTTGCAGCCGCGGCTAAGGGAATCGGCTGCCCCTGCCAGAGCTTGGATCACCTGGTGGACGCCAAAACCCTCCTGGCGAGCTGGACGTCGTGTTTGGATCAGCCCCCATCTATGGCCCAGATCAACGCACTGCATGGCCAGGCGCAGCAGCACCGGATCATTTTTGAAGGGCTTGGTCTTCGGTTGCCATCAACACCGTTTTAGGGACGGCCAAGCTGGTGAGATGGAGTAATGGTTTCAACTTCACCTTCAAAGGCCTTGCTGCCCCGCTCAGTTCTCGCCGACCTCAACACGGGCTCTGATCGCCCTGGGATGATTCGGATCTTCAGCCACCTGCTCACGATTGGGATTGGTGGTTGGCTTTGGGCCCAGGTCGGACTGCCGGTGCTGCTGCGTTTACTGGGGCTCCTTGCCAGTGGCATTGGTTTGGCCACCGCCTTTGCTCCTTTGCATGAGTGCTGCCATCGAACCGCATTTCGCTCCCGAAGTGTGAATGACGCCGTGGCCTGGTGTGCTGGGTTGCTTTGTTTTTACAACTCCACCTTTTATCGCCGTTATCACCAGTGGCATCACCGCTATGCGCACCAGATCGGCCTCGATCCAGAGCTTGAGGATGGCTTCCCAACCACCCGATTCGCCTACGTCCTAGAGATCAGTGGCTGGAATTGGTGGATTGGGAAAATTCGGGGTTTCTACCAGCTTCTGTTTGGAGACCTCTCTGGGCTTGCCTATCTCAACCCTGAGGTGATTCCCCAGATCAGGCGTTCGGTGCGTTGGCAGTTCACAATTTATGGGGCACTAGCCCTCGTATCTGTGCTGAATGGCAGTGGTTTTCTGTTCTGGAATTGGCTCCTGCCCTTGGCGGTTGGCCAGCCGTTCCTGCGGCTGGCGATGTTGGCGGAGCACAGCGGCTGCAGCTTTGATGCCGATGGCACCACCAACACCCGAACAACCCTCACAAATCCGGTCGTCGCGTGGCAGATGTGGAACATGCCATTCCACGCCGAACATCATCTGTATGCCTCGCTTCCCTTCCACTCCTTGCCGTCTGCGCACCGCTGGATCGGTCCTGAGCTGAAGCATCTGGATCCTGGCTATCTCTTTGTGCACAGAAAATTGTTGCGCAATCTTTCCGCCTGGGCTGGGCCCCAATGAGGAGTGACCACTTTTCGCTGGGTGATGTTCCTCTTCACAACGGTCAAACAATTCGCGATGCCCAGATTGGCTATGGCATTGCTGGTGAATTAAACCAGGAAGGCACCAATCTGATCTTGATTCCTACTTCCTATGGAGCTAGGCATATGGATTTGGCCTGGATGGTAGGCCCCCTATTTGATCCTGAGCGCTATTGCATTGTGATCGTTGACATGTTTGGCAATGGGATTTCCACTAGCCCAAGCCATGGAGAGATGGGTGTGGCAGAACAGGGATGGGTGGTGAGCCATCGTGACAATGTCGCTGCCCAGCGGCGCTTTCTTGAAGATTGTTTAGGGGTTGAGTATCCCGCCTTGATTTACGGATGGTCTATGGGGGCCCAACAGGCCTACCAATGGGCTGTGCGTTACCCCAACCAGGTGAAGCGTCTTTGTTGTGTTTGCGGCACTGGGCGCACATCCAATCACAACCGACTGTTTCTGCTCAGCCTGCGCCATGCCCTTCTATCCGACCGCCATTGGAACGGCAGCAGCTTTGATTCGGAACCCATTGATGGCTTGCGAACCTATGCCCTGATCTATGCCAGTTGGGCGTCGAGCCAACCCTTCTATAACCAGATCGAGCAACCCATGGAGGAGTACGTCGAAGAGCATTGGTTGCCCCATTACAGGCGTCATGATCCCCGCGATCTGATCGCGATGATCGATACCTGGCTTGAGCACGACGTGGTGGATCAGTTGCCCCAGATCGAGGCCCAGGCAGCCCTAGTAGCCGCCAACCGTGACCTCTATTTCACCGTCGCCGACATGGCCGCTGACGCTGCGTTGATTCCCAACTGCAAGTTTTTCGAAATCGATTCCCTACTCGGCCACAGGGCTGGAAATCCCCATGGCAGTCAGCCTGAACAGCGGCAATTGCGAGCGGTGGTGGATCAGTTGCTGTCCAACTGATCCGATCAGATCCTTGGTTTCAGGCTTTTCAACATTCCCAACGTTCTTTAAGACGTCATGACCCCAAACCTTGCTAGCGCCGCGCGGGAACTCCAGCTTCGTTTTGTCCTGTTCTCCTTTACGGATCTCTTTGGCATTCAGCGGGCCAAGTTGGTACCTGCCTCCGCCCTGGAAGCAATGGAGCGGGATGGGGCTGGATTTGCGGGCTTTGCTGCCTGGCTCGACCTGTCGCCAGCCGATGGCGATGTGATGGCCATACCCGATTCAGCCAGCCTGATGCGCCTGCCCTGGCAACGGGATGTGGGCTGGGTCGCCACCGAATTGCGATTGGAGGGGGTGCCCATGGCCCAGTGTCCCCGCGGTCTGTTGCGGCGCCAACAACAGCGGGCCTCTGAATTGGGCTTTGAGCTCCGCAGCGGTGTCGAAGCCGAGTTTTTTCTGCTGGACCCCTCCGGGATGGCGATCGGTGACCAGGCCGACCACCAACTCAAACCCTGCTACGACCAGTTGGCCCTGATGCGGCGTTATCCGCTGATTGGCCCGTTATTGGAGGCGATGGAGGAGCTGGGCTGGGGTCCCTATCAAGCCGACCATGAAGATGCCAATGGCCAATTTGAGGTGAATTGGACCTTCGCTGATGCCCTAACCACCGGAGATCGCCATGCCTTCTTCAAGGTGATGGTGAAATCGCTTGCTGAACAGCAGGGATTGCGAGCCAGCTTTATGCCGAAGCCCTTTGAGCAATTGACAGGCAATGGTTGCCACACCCACCTCTCGCTTTGGGGGCTCCCCGGCAGCCCTGGGGCGGGGAGCAATCTGTTTGCCAAAACTGGCGAAAGTAAGGGCCTGTCCCCATTGGCCTATCACTTCCTGGGGGGCTTGTTGTCCCATGCTCCAGCCCTATGTGCCATCACCAATCCTTCGGTGAACAGCTACAGGCGTCTAGCAGCTCCACCCACCACATCAGGGGCAACCTGGTCACCGGCCGGAATCAGTTATACGGGTAACAACCGCACCCACATGGTCCGAATTCCCGATGACCAGCGCCTGGAGCTACGGCTACCCGATGGGGCCACCCATCCCTATCTCCTCCAGGCTGCGGTTTTGGCAGCGGGCCTCGATGGCATAACCCAAAAGCTTGACCCCGGCGAAGCCCACACAAACGACAATTACGCCAACCCCCTTCCCCCTGGGACCTGTGGGCGATTGCCAACCAGCCTTGGCGAAGCCCTGGCGGCCTTGCAGGCGGATTCTGTTTTGCAAGATGCCCTTGGCGAGAGTTTTTGCCAGTCCTACCTAAAACTTCGGGGCCAACAATGGCAGCACTTCCAGGGCCTGGGCCAATCCGGAGCGGCGATCAGCGCTTGGGAACGGGAAACGGGGCTCGATGGTTGATTAGGGATTCGGCTGATCAGTGAGTCGCCTGATCAGCGGGTCAGAACCACCTGATCAAGGGATTGGCCCTTGTTGGTCCACGCGTCGATGCGCAGGGTTTTATCGGTGGCGCTCAACTCCACAAAGCTGTAGCTGCTCGACACTTTTACGCTCCGGCCGTTGGCCAGGATGGGACGAATCGAAGCGCCCCCCCCTCCCGTGATCAGATAGGTGGTGCCATTGATGGATTGGGTGCGCTCATAGTTGTGCTCGTGGCCATTGATGTAAAGCTGCACTCCGTATTTGCCAAACACGGGGGTTAACCGAGCAATGGCATTGGGATCATCGCCATACAGCCCAGCTGAATAGATGGGATGGTGACCCACCACCACTTTCCAGGGGGCCGTGCTGCTTGCCAGGGCCTTTTTCAGCCAGGGCATCTGAAATTGCCAGGGGGCATTCATGTTGGTATCCAACATGAAAAATTCGACAGGACCCTGGCGGATTGTGTACCAGCGGCCCTTCATGCCAAAGGGCTTGTAGGCAATTTGCGGTTCGCCATTGCCCGTTCGGATGTCGTGGTTGCCAAGCACCGCATGAAATGGGACGCCCGCCTGCAGGAGGGCGGCGTAGGGCTTGGTGAATTTGGCCTCCACCTCGGCCAAATTGCCATCGGGGTAGATGTTGTCGCCGCCAAGGATCACAAAATCCACCGGCCTCTGCCGGTGGATGGCGGCCATCTCTTTGCCATTGGCAAACTGCTCGGCGTTGCCGCTGCCCATGTCGGCCGTCACAAGGATGTGGGCCACTGTTTTGGCCTGCGAACCTGACTTGGCTTGCGGTGATGGATTTGCCTGGGCAGATGGATTTGCCTGGGCCTTGGCTACCAACCCGGCGGCGCTGCTTGCGATCAAGCCTGCAACCAACGCCATGGGGATGGCTTTGAACAAGGAGCGGCGGCTCGGCATCAAAGAAGGCCAGGGTTTCTAACCCTATGCGGCCTGAAGACTTTTTAAGGTGTCCAGCACCTCATGGCTGTGGCCACTGGGTCTTACGGCTACAAAGCGGGCCCGCAGGATTCCATCGGGGTCGATCACAAACGTGTGGCGTTGGGAGAAGGGGGCGATCCAGCTGCCATAGCTCTTGCTCACGACGCCACCGGGATCGGAGAGCAGGGGGTAGGCCAGGCCCTCGCTACCGCAGAACTCGGCGTGGGATTCGGGATTGTCG
>CAIYSK010000154.1 GCA_903928835.1 uncultured cyanobacterium | reverse complement strand
GAGGCTGCCCAGCAGGGCGGCGCGCAGGCTCTTCATGAGTACGCCTTTTTTGACACCGGCGGTGGTGGCTGCTTCGCCCAGGAGTGCCTGGGCCTGATCGGCGCCCATGGGCCCTTCATTGAGCTGGGATAGGAGAGCGGCCAGGGCCGCTTGGGCACCGTCGCTCCCCACTTGGGCCTGGGCCGCTTCGTTGAGGGCCGGGCAGGTGAAGAAGGGTTCGGCCTGGGCAACCCCATCGGCCAGCAGGGTGAGGGATGGGCCAATCAGCTCGCAGAGATCCGCTTGCCAAGTCCCATCGGCGTGGACGGGATTGGGGGCGGCTCCACCCCAACCTTTGGCAGTCCAGAGGGGCTGTAGTTGGTCGCGCAACACGGCCGACCCCTGCCCGTGGAGCACCTGGCCGTTCAGCCAATTGAGCTTGTCCCAATCGAATCGGGCCCCTGCCTTATTCACCCGCTCGAAGCCAAACACGGCCGCGGCTTGCTCGAGGCTGAAACGCTCGTCCATGCCCTCCGGCGGCGACCAGCCAAGCAGGGTCATGTAGTTGGCCAGGGCCTCAGCGGCATAGCCCATGGCTTGGAAGTCGCCGATGGAGGTCACCCCATCGCGCTTGGAGAGCTTTTTGCCCTCCTGGTTGAGGATGAGGGGGGTGTGGGCAAACACGGGCACTTCCGCGCCCAGGGCCGCGTAAAGCAGCAATTGCTTGGCCGTATTGGCGATGTGGTCTTCGCCGCGGATCACATGGGTGATGGCCATGGCGGCGTCATCAATGACCACCACGAGGTTGTAGAGCGGATCACCGATTTGATCGGCGGGGGCCCGTCTGGCGATCACCATGTCGCCGCCCAGATCGGTGCCAGCCCAAAGCATGGGGCCGCGCACCAGGTCGTTCCAGGTGATGGTGGCGCCATCGTCGATGCGGAAGCGCACCGTGGCCTCCCGGCCTTCGGCGATAAAGGCGGCTTGCTGCTCAGGGCTGAGGTTGCGGTGCCGGTTGTCGTAGCGCGGGGCCTGTTTGGTGGCGGCCTGGAGCTCCCGCATGGCGGTGAGCTCGGCCTCCGTGGCATAGCAGCGGTAGGCATGGCCTGAATCCAGGAGACCTTGGATGGCTTTCCGGTGGATTTCGATGCGGGCGCTTTGGATGACGGGCTCTTCATCCCAATCAAGACCGAGCCACCGCAGCCCTTCCAGGATGTTGTCGGTGTATTCGGGCTTGGAGCGCTCCCGATCGGTGTCTTCGATGCGCAGCAAAAACTTGCCGCCCTGGTGGCGGGCAAACAGCCAGTTGAAGACTGCTGTGCGGGCCGTGCCGATGTGCAGGGTTCCGGTGGGGCTCGGCGCCAGGCGCACGCGGACGGCCGAAGAACCCGTTTGCGCTGAGCTCACCAAGGAACCCTCCAATTAGAAGGGATGAAATTGAACGGGACTGACGGGATTCGAACCCGCAACTTCCGCCGTGACAGGGCGGTGCTCTAACCGGTTGAACTACAGTCCCAGGCTTTAAATTTCCAGGCTGCTCAAAAAGCAACTGGATTAGGTTTAACGATTTCAGGGAATCGGGACCTCAGGCCGTCGCTGATGCGACTTAAAGAGTATCCGTGATCGAAGGTCCCATCGTCAACCGATTGGAGCCGTTGGAACCGTCGAACGGATGGCTTGTCCTTAGGGACGGAAGCCTGCCGGTTCAATCAAGCGAACTTGATTGCCCCTGGCCGTGAATTCACGACCTTGATCACTTTGAACAACCACACGACCCCCGGATTTAACCCGGATGACACGGGCCCGAACCCAGCCAAGAGCGGCTGATTCGAGCACCTTGACCACATCGCCGGGTTGTAGATCCAACTCCATGTTCGGAACCACGAAACTGCAAGGGGGGACGTCGAACGCGCCGTGGAGGACTTGAACCCCCGACATCAGG
>CAIYSK010000153.1 GCA_903928835.1 uncultured cyanobacterium | reverse complement strand
GGCAGAAGAAAAGCTAGTCTTCAGCTTGGATACGGCTGCCCAACGTCATCAGGCAAGTTTTGACACCCAACTCAAAAAGCTTTGCCTCAAACTTGAAAATATTGGTTTAACAACCAACGAACTACTACTCCTAGATCCTGAAATCAAAGCTGAACTGGCCACCGTTGAGCACCTAGGCCGGGAGACCAAATTCATGGAACCTGATCGGCTGCGGTCCGTGGTTCAAGAACTGACATCGACAGAATTGGATCAACTCCAAGCCTGGCTAGCAAAACCCAGTAGCAATCCCTTGGGAGGGCATCCAATCAGAGCCAATCTCCAAAAGCGCCAAATCGAACTTGGTAGGCAACTCAGTCCTGAGAAGGCCAATGTGGCAAGCCTCATTGAGCTAAGCCTTGCGATAGGGCTGCGTCAACCAACTTTTAGCTTGGTTTAGGCGAAACTAAAAGTACTAGCCAAGGGTCTACTTGCTTGTCATGGTCCAAACGCCATCCCAATCACTGCCAGGCGGTTCGGCCTTCAGAAGCTCCGATCTCTCTAAATACATCATGCTGAGCTTATCTCCTGGATGGAGTTCGATCGCACGATTAAAATCCCGCATGGCTTGGTCCCACTTCTGGGCGCGATAGGCCTGGAGGCCTTCGCCATAGGCCTGCAAAACCATCTCCCTAGCAGGAAAACGCTCAGGACTATAGGCGTCCAACACCTGATGAATCTTCACCGGCTGAGACTTACCCTTGACCACCACCATATCAGCCTCTCGCATACAATAGTTTGAAGCAAGCCGCTGGGATGTGGCTTCACTAATCAGCAACTCTGCGCCATAAAACTTACAAGCCGACTCAAGCCGCGATGCCAAGTTCACACCATCGCCAATCACCGTATAGTTCATTCGCTTAGGCGAGCCAATATTGCCACTGACAACTTCATCCGTATGCAAACCAATACCGATGTGCACAGGCAACTGACTATTCGCAGCCCGGTCGATATTAAACTGGTCCAGACTCATCAACATGGCGATGCTCGCACGCATTGCCCGATCCTCATCCCCTTCAGTGGGCAGGGGTAAGCCAAAGATCGCCATAATGGCATCACCAATAAACTTATCCAACATGCCGCCTTCATGAACGAGGCAATCCACCATTAAGGTGAAGTAGTCGTTCAGCAAACTCACCGTTCCCTGGGCACCGAGAGCCTCACTAATCGATGTAAAGCTGCGTATATCACTAAACAAGACAGTGGCCATACTTTCCGTTCCTCCCAAGCTCTGGGAGCCACCACTCAGCAACTGCTCTGCCACCACGGGATCCATATAACGGGCCATCGTTCCCTTCATGCGTTTCTCCTCACTAATATCTTCCACCATCAACATCGTGCCAATCTGACCAATACGTTCATCACGTAAAGGAAGAATCGACAGGTTTGCTGAGCGCTCCTTATCCTGAACATTCAGCTCCGTATCCATCACCACATAGCTCTCACCACTTTTATTAACACGCTCGAAGCGTTCGATGAGCCAACGATTTGGGCCTGTGAAAAATTGAACAGCTTTTTTGCCAACAACACTTGAAGTCTCTACGCCAAAGAAGGTACAGGCTGCCTGGTTGGCCGTGCGAATCAAACCATTATCAGCAATCGTGATCACACCATTACTCATACTTTCTAGGATGGATTCTGCATAATCCTTCATGGTCTCAAGATCGCCATAACTTTGGCGTAGCTGGCCTGCCATGGAGTTAAACGAGATCGTCAGATCATTCACCTCATCAACCCCTGTACCCCTAAGTCGTTGATCCAAATCACCTCGGGCCATTGCATCGGCAGCTGTTGCCACCCGGCGCAAAGGACGCCCCACCAAGCCCGCCGTGGCTCTGCTGACAAACACCATCAAGCCAAAGGTAACAAGTAAGATCAAAAAACTATTGCGCATAGTAGCTTTAACGCTACCCAAATAGTTGTCTTCAGGTGTCGCCACAATCACCTGCCAGGTTGTACCAGCAGGATCACTCCAAAGATTCGTGACCAACATATAGGTCTTGCCATCAATATCCCTACGCTCAGCAAACTCAAGATCAAAACGATCACGAACGGCTTGAGAAGCCCCGCGGATTAAAGGATCGGCAGCTGTTGCCGCAGCCTGGCGTTGCACAACACCCTTCACAAAACGAAAAGCCTCTTGTTTTGTAGAGGTAGCCACCAACAATCCCCGTCGATCCACGATCATCACGGCTCCACCCTGACCAATCTCCAAGTTGCGCAAAAACTGACTGATCTGCGGGAGCTGAATATCGCCTCCAATCGCACCCCAGGGATGGTTCAATGGGCCCAACGGTTGCGAGGAACTACTTGGCGTGCCATTTGGTCGCAGAGCCTGTCGAAACCACAGCTCATTGCGAACATCGAAGGGGGTAGAGCCCAACACCTGAAGCCGCGAACCGGACGAGGATGTCAACCATGTGGTCAGGGGACGCAACCCCAAACCAGCGGGTTGATAGCTGAGTTGAATCCCATCATTGCCATCCCGCTGAAGCAGTAAATACGCTCCTGAAAGTGTGCCGACCTGGACCGAACCCATGCCAGGAAAAGCTTCCATTTCAGCATGCAAAAGCGGGCCTAAACTCTCCAATTGGCCTGGAGATGCCAGGCCGCTCGTGAACAAACGATTGTTGATTGTATTGATCTGCCGGGGGGCACCGATCCTGGTATCCAGTTCCTGAACTACTCGCCCACCGATCTGCTCACCAAGCTCCTGGGTAAGTTGATTAATAATCGAGGCCGCCATTTGGTAGCTGAGACCCATCATCAAGGCCAAGGCCAGAAGCAACTGACCGGCAAAGGGGGCAAACATCAGCCCCGAAAGACCAATCCGTTCAGGCCAAAGCCGCTGTACCCGCTGCGAGAAAGAATCTGGCGTTGATCTGACTGAAGGGGAAGCTCCGCGCTGGGAAGCAGGGGAAGCAGCCCTCGGCCCGATCAAGGGATCAGGCATAGTCATGGCTCAGCAGTGGTGGCGAAGCACTCAACCGACAAAGAGTCCATGGGCCTAAGCAACCGTGCTGTTCATGGGGTGGTTCCAGGGGCCTTCCAGTCCTCCCATTCCACCTCGACATCATTGAGAGCTGCAGGGTCGGGAGGAGGAATCCGGGATACCAAATCAACGGGCAAACCAAGGCGCTGGAAAACCTCTTGTCTCTGCTCCTGGGCCATGGAGCCAAGGGAACAAACCACGTCTCGGATTCGTTTTTCTTTGTAGACCATGGTCATCAAGATCTCTTGCTCGGCTGAGTCAAGAGCTTCAAACCATTGCAGAAAACTGTTGACCTTTTCGCTGGTGCTTCTGGTGGCCATAACGACGGAGAGGTTAAATGCGACGTGGGATCTCTCAGTGACCCATCTTAAGAGGGAGCTGAGCGAATCCGACGTAGGGAATCCAAGGCCTTCTCGACGGCATCGGTAATTAATGTGATGACCCGCTTTTCTCGCAGCACCAAATTCACTGAGACACTCTGACCGGATCGAACTGGATAGCGAATGCCATCCTTGCTCAGATACTGGTGCTCAAGCGAGACATACGCAGGGAAACGGGTTTGGGGGTTCTGCTGGTCAGCAGGCAGGGAGTCGGTTGCAACCGACTTCAACTGGCCAGAAATGGATCCAAATTGGGTGAACGGAAATGCATCCACACGAACCTGCGCCACCTGACCTGGTCTGGCAAAGCCCACATCACGGTTGGTGAGGAAGACCTTGGCTTCCATAGCTCCCCGGGGAACAACCTTCAAAAGAACTTCGTTCGCATTGGCTGAATACCCCGGACTGGATGGGACCAAATTAAAAACCAAACCAGTTAGTGGGGAACGCATGACTTCATACTGCTGGGCTTTGTTCACCTCAACCAGCTGACGCTCTAAATCACTGATGCTACGCAGCGATTCTTGCTGTGTCTTGATCTTTTCTGCCTGTACCTCACGAATATTGGCATCCGCCTGAGCCACTTCTGAGCGCAGTTCCTGCACTTTATTCTTTTGCTGCAAAAGCTGAACAATTTGGATCGCCCCCTCCCGGACCAAGGGAGTCATCTTCTGCTCAATCAGGGCTTCCGTATCTGCAGAACCTTGCAAGCTTTTTTTCCGTGAAATAAGACTTTCCTGGCGTGCCTGATAGGCCCTATTTTGTTCGCTTAGACGTTGATTCTCAAGTCTAATTTGATTTTTAAGTGTTGTGGCACGCTTCTGGCTTACATCAGCATCAAACTTCAACAGCGGCTGACCCGCCACAACAGTAGCTCCCTCTTTCACAAAGATCTGACTCACAACCCCGGGTGCGGGTGCCATGATCGGCCTGGCAGCACCCTGGGCTTGAAGATCACCAGTTGCAACAATCACTTCATCGATCTTGGCTGAGCAGGCATACACAAAAGCCAAACTTGCAGTGCCAATGATGCTCCACACCAAAGCCTGACTCCAGACCGGTGGCGGCTTCAATCTGACCTCCTGGTAATCCAGGGGTCGCACCAACTT